>NZ_CP053187.1:0-215000 GCF_013046825.1 Turicibacter sanguinis
TTAAAAAATCACTATATAAATAAAAAATAGGATGCTATCAACTGATAACATCCTATTTAAACCAACATTTTTTCTTTTAATTCTTTTAATACTTTTTTCTCAAGACGTGAAACAGCGACTTGATTAATCTCTAATCGCTTTGCTACCTCTGATTGTGTATAGCCTAAATCAAATCTTAAATAAATCAATAACTTTTCAATAGGATCGAGATTTGAAACTAATTGTTTCAGTACAATCTTTTGTTCTAATCCCATTCCCTCTTGATGATTCGGGATCCGCTCAATTAATGGCATATCTTCTCTTTCATAGTTATCTAAAGACGTCACATTGATTGGAGCATTTAATGCTAAAATGATTTGTTCTTCCGATAATTCTGTCTCTTGAGCGATTTCTTTAATCGTTGGCTCCCGTTCTAATACTTTATTTAAATGATCTTTCACTTCTTGAATTTTATGAATATTACTTTTAATACTTCGACTAATTTTAATTGGACTTTGTTCTCTAATAAAGGCTTTTATCTCACCAATGATTAAAGGAATTGCATAGGTTGAAAGGGTTGTATCATAAGATGAATCAAATTGGTTAATTGATTTAAGTAGCCCCATACAACCAATCTGAAATAAATCATCCTTTTCAACCTCTATATGTCCAAACTTATGAACAACGGACCAAACTAAATCCATATGATTTGTAACAAGTGTTAATCTAGCTTCTTCATCACCACTTTGAGCTTTTGCAATAAGCTCATGTATTTGTTTTTTATCCATCTAATCATCCCTCGTGCTAACTTTTCATCTTCATTTGGTAATGCCTATCACTAACGGATTATTTACTTTTTTATGATTGTTCATGTGCTGCAAATTCTTTTTCAAATACAAGTGTTGTCCCTAAACCTGGTGTAGATTGAACTTCAAAGTGATCACTAAATGATTCCATAATCATAAATCCGAGACCACTTCTTTCCTCCTCACTTTTTGTTGTATATAGCGGTTGCTTCGCTAATTCAATATTATCGATTCCTCTTCCTGAATCTTTAATTGTTACCTTTAACCGTCTTCCAACTAATGATGCACTCATGGTAATAAGCCCCTCTTCATTGTCCTCATAACCGTGAATAATCGCATTAGTTACACCTTCTGAAACAATGGTTTTAATTTCGGTCATTTCCTGAGAACTTGGATCAAGTGGCGCAATAAATCCCATGATCACAAGTCTAGCAAAACTTTCATTAATACTTTTTGCAGGAAACTGTAAATGCATTTCATTGTTCATATTATGCAATCCCCCTAATGATCGCTGTAATCTGTTTCTCATCCTCTACGACTTTAATAATTTGAGATAACCCTGATAACTCAAATACCTTTTTAACTAATGGTTTCATCCCAATCACCATGACTGTCCCATTAACAGACTTAAGTTGATTATAACGACCTAATATAATCCCAATTCCTGAACTATCCATAAAGTCTAAATGTTTTAAATTGAACACGATATGTTGAATACGTGATTCACTCATAACAGAATTTAAACGACTTCTCAGTTGATCTGCCGTATGATGATCGAGTTCACCATTTAAATTAACATAAAGAACTTGCCCCTCAACATAAAGAGAAACTGTAATACTCATATTAATCCCCTTTCTCGTGTGATTTTAATTATCTTCATTTTAAAATAGATTACTTTGGAATATGTCATTTTCGACAATTTTAGTCTTTCTTTTTTTTATTTCCTATGATAAAACTTTATTTTTTTATTCGGTCTTTGTCCAAAATTACAAAAAAAAGAAGAAAATGCATAAAACATGTTATGCATCTTCTCCAAATAATATTTTTGAAACAATATATGTGTATAGCCCAATGAAGCTATTTTTTTCAACAGGTTCACTGACTGTTAACGGAATTGTTGTATATTCTTCTCCATTATAGTAATACGTTAAAGTTCCGACTTCATCCCCTGGTTGAATAGGTAAGATTATTTCTTCATTTAATGTGACGGTATAATTAGTTTCACCTTCACCATCTGTTTTCTTTTTCAATATCGTAATTTGATCCCCTGTTACAATGTCAAAATCACGAGTTTTTGCTAATAAATGATGTCCTGATGAAACAACTAAACCACTTTCTAATTTAGGAACTAACTCATATTGTTCATAAGCATATTCAATTAATCGTGTCACTTCTTGATTACGAATCTCCGATTTACTTGCTCCCATCACAACAGCGATGACTCTCATTCCATTTCGTTGTGCTGTTGCCGTTAAGCAATATCCTGCTTCTTGTGTGAATCCCGTTTTTAAACCATCCACTCCATCAACATATTTAATTAGTTTATTCGTATTAACTAACCAAAATGGTGATTCAGTATCTTGTCGAATATAATCTTCATATAGACCTGAAAACTCTGTAATCTCTGGATAATCCTGTAACAAATGGCGAGCAATAATAGACATATCATAAGGTGTGGTAACATGTCCTGCTGCTGTTAAACCAGTTGGATTTTTAAAAACAGTATTATTCATTCCAAGTTCTTTTGCCTTTTGATTCATTAATTCGACAAATGCTTCTTCACTTCCCGCTACGCGTTCTGCTAAAGCTGTAACAGAATCATTAGCAGATGCGATGGCAATACTTTTGAATAAATCACGAACAATCATTTTTTCTCCAGGTTTTAAATAAATTTGTGATCCACCGTAACTAGCTGCATTTTCACTAACGCGAATCACTTCATCCCATTGCAATGCTCCATTATGAATGGATTCTAAGATTAAATACATCGACATCATTTTTGTCATACTTGCTGGAGCCAACTGTTCATGAGGATTTTTTTCGTATAAAATCTCTCCTGTTTCGGCTTCAATCAAAATGGCAGCTTTCCCATCAGTCACTAATTCATCTGCACTAACAATCTTTGAGTGAACGAGACAACTGAAGCTAAAGCAAGTTAGAAGACTAATTAACACTTTTCTTATTTTCATCTTTGCACCTCTTTTTCTACTGCAGCTTAATACACTTTTATGATACATCCAAATGATTTATACACGCTTAGATTAATTTTTATATAGATTATTTAAGTCGTTTCATAAATCATTTTAAGAATAAAAACGAATGCCCTCTTTTTTCATATTTATTTGAATTTTAATCATGAAAGGATGAGATAAAAACAAAAAGAAGTCGAAGCATCAGGTTTAAGATTCTTCGACTTCTTTTCAATTAAAATTCAAAGTGAACCACTTTTTTTGTCACACTAAAATGAGATTATCTTACTTAATTATATCATAAATTAAAGTAGGTGAGCAAACCTCTTCTGTTGAGATTTGATAAGCTTGCATAATATAATCGATGGCTTCTTGGTGTTCGCTACTATTTGAATGAATATAAGCTAATGTGTCCCCGACTTCAACCATCTCTCCCACTTTTTTATTTAAAACAACTCCAACACCCATATCGATAATATCTTCCTTCATTGCACGTCCAGCACCTAATTTCATGGCTGCGATTCCAATTGATAAGGCATCAATTTTTTCAATATAACCTGCACGGTTAGCCTTAACAGCAACGATGGTTTTCGCACTCGGTAATAATGATGGGTCCTCAATTTGACGAACATCTCCACCTTGTGCCTCAACGAATTCATTAAACTTCTGTAGAGCAATACCATTATGTAAATTTTCTTTTAGCGTTTGATATGCCTCATCTGTTGTATTTGCTTTTTTCGCTAAAACAACCATATGAGAAGCTAATTGTAGCACTAATTCTTCTAAATCTTTCGGGCCATGTCCACTTAATGTGTCAATAGCTTCTTTAACTTCTAAAGCATTTCCAATCGCAAATCCTAAAGGTTGGTTCATGTCCGTTAAAAATGCAACGGTTTGACGATGAGCATCACGCCCAATTTCAACCATTGCTTGCGCTAACTCTTTTGCATCTTCTAATGTTTTCATGAATGCACCCGCACCAAATTTAACATCTAACACAATCGCATCAGCACCTGCAGCAATTTTTTTACTCATGATGGAAGAGGCAATTAAAGGAATTGATTCAACAGTAGATGTTACATCACGTAATGCATATAAATATTTATCTGCAGGAGCTAGGTTCCCTGTTTGTCCAATGATTGCAATTTTTTTATCATTGACTTGTTTAATAAATTCTTCCATTTCAAGTTCAATTCTCATTCCTGAAATAGATTCTAATTTATCAAGGGTACCCCCTGTATGCCCAAGACCTCGTCCACTCATTTTTGCAACAGGGACACCAACAGAAGCCACAAGAGGTCCTAAAATTAATGAAGTTTTATCTCCTACTCCTCCTGTTGAATGCTTATCCACTTTAATTCCTTCAATTGCTGACAAATCAACGACCTCACCTGTCGCTACCATCGCTTGTGTTAAAGCTAATCTCTCAGCTTTTGTCATATCATTAAATACCACTGCCATTAAAAAAGCAGACATTTGGTAATCTGGGATTTCTTTATTTGTATACCCATTAATCATCCATTCAATTTCTTCTTTTGTTAATTCTACATTATGTCTTTTTTTGTAGATTAAATCTACCATTCTCATTTTCCAATCACCTTTTTTCTTTAAAAATAAAAACAATTAAATTATACCCCAAACTGGAAAAGGATGTAATCCTATTCGCGTTATAACATAAAAAAAAGATTTTTAAGGAATACTTCTATTAGGTAATGGAAAAATATAATTATAACCTTGACTAAATGAGGTGAAAATGATGTTCCGTCAACATAAAATCTTATGCGAAAATAAAGAGGTTATTGTCTATCTCTTCTTGTATGATCAGGAAATAGACCTTGAAACAATGAAGAATATTTTTTCCCAAATGTCTACTATGACATTAGAA
This sequence comes from Turicibacter sanguinis, assembly GCF_013046825.1. Lineage (NCBI taxonomy): Bacteria > Bacillati > Bacillota > Erysipelotrichia > Erysipelotrichales > Turicibacteraceae > Turicibacter > Turicibacter sanguinis. The sequence goes on from NZ_CP053187.1 coordinate 4,860, forward strand.
TCACGAATTTTAGACTACTTTTCCCAACATAACATAAAATTTTTCGGGAATCATATTCGCATTGTCTATCATGCAACCATTGTCAAAGATTTTGTTTTAAATCAAAAATATCATCATAAAAAACAGGCTGACAACGTCGTTAATTTATATCGTTAACGACAAAACAAAAGAGTGATATCTAATTATAATAGATATCACTTTTTTGTTTTAATAATTTTTATTTTTATTTTTTTCATCATCTTCTATAGGGGAAGTCAGTTCATTTAAAGATAAATCAAATTCATTTCCGAACTCAAAAAAACCAAACAGACTTTGATGAAGGCAACGATTCATTTCATTTTGCCAGGCATGATTAAAAGCTGAATGAGACTCAGTATGAGAGACATGGCGTTCTTTTTTCAAAATAATCAACTCCTTTATCTTAAAACAGTTGTTAAAATAACTAATAACATTAAGACAATAAGATAAGTAAGAACGGCTTTTGCAAAATTTCGTTTATTTGTATTCACTCGTTTACTAAAACTATAATAAATAAAAGAAACGAGATTCACGATAGGAATCATAGCGAGCAAAAGTAAAAAAATCCATTCTTCTATTTTAATGACAGGTTCTAATTCAATTTCTTGATGTGTCTTTTCCATTAACTCCGCCCTTTCTATTGAATGTATTACTTATTTTTAGAATTCAAAAATTTTTTATACTTATTTTTAGCACAAAAAAAGAACAGTCTCCTTAAGAGACTGTTCTTTCTATAATGCTTTTTTGATAATTGTTTCAACTTGCTCACAAATGTCGTTCGTTGACAATTCTGAATAAGCTTCATAAGGAATTGCATCGTGAATTTTCATTTTAACAACCGTTTTTCTTGGCCAACGCTTCGCTACTTCATAACTATTAAAGATAGTGACTGGAATAATATCCGCTTTAGCTTTTTGGGCTAATTTAAAGCTTCCAGCTTTGAATGAACCCATTTTTGCGTCTACCATACGAGTTCCTTCGGGGAAAATAACCATTAAATGACCTTCTTTAACTGTTTTAGCGGCATTTGAGATAACCTTAACAGATTGTCGCACATCATTTCGATCCATAAATTGACATTGAATTAAACGCATGCTATCACTTAATAAAAAAATATGATCTAATTCCTTTTTAGCAACGTATCCATGCGGACGTTTAATCGCTTTCAACATGGCCACAATATCGATATTACTTTGATGATTTGCATAAATAACACCGTGTTCAACTTCATCTAACTTTTCAAGACCATCCACTTCTACTCGAACATTAAATACTAATGGAATAGCCCATGAAACAACCCAACTGATAAATGAAAACTTCTCAACTGAAGAATACTTTTCGTCTTTTAGCTGTTGAACACGGAAATTTACACCTAAAACCGTGATAATGATGATTAATAGTAATAATCCTATAACTCCCAATCCCCAAAATAAAATAGTTAACAAGTCTTACTCACCCTTTCGTAAACATTAAATCTAAGCTCCTGAACCTTTTTTTCCTTTATACAACGCCACTCATCCCAATTAATTTCAGGGAAATAAGTATCACCTTCAAAGGTAGCATCAATATGCGTAATATATAAACGATCTGCTATTGGTAATGTCTGTTCATAAATTGAACGACCCCCAATGACAAATAATTCTTTAGAATTTTGATAGTTTGCTAAGATTTTATTTAAATTATCTGTAATCGTGACTTGTTCATGATTATAACTCATTTGCTTCGTTAACACAATATGGTGACGATTCGGTAATGGTTTATTTTGATAAGACAAAATCGACTCAAACGTATGACGCCCCATTAAAATATCATGTCCTGTTGTTGTTTCTTTAAAATATTTTAAATCTTCTTTATAATGCCACGGTAATTGATTATTAACACCGATTAATTGATTTTGATCAAAAGCTACAATAAGTGAAATCATCTTCTATTCCCCTTTTTTAAACTGCTACAACCCCTTTTAATAATGGATGAGGATCATAACCTTCTAATGTAAAATCTTCATATTTAAAATCAAAAATTGATTTAACGTCTTGATTTAACTTCATGGTTGGAAGAGGGCGAATATCACGTCCTAATTGAATTTTAACTTGTTCTAAATGATTTTGATAAATATGCGCATCTCCAAGAGTATGAACAAACTCTCCAACTTCTAAACCTGTCACTTGTGCAATCATCATCGTTAATAAAGCATATGATGCAATATTAAATGGTACACCTAAGAAAATATCAGCAGAACGTTGATATAACATACATGATAATTTTCCATCATTTACATAAAATTGAAATAATAAATGACATGGGGGTAAGGCCATTTGATCAAGTTCTCCAACATTCCAGGCATTCACAATTAAGCGACGTGAATTTGGATTTGTTTTAATTTGTTCTACTACTTCAGCTAACTGATCAATAACTGTTCCATTAGCTCCTTCCCAACGACGCCATTGTTTTCCATAAACAGGTCCTAAATTTCCTTCTTCATCTGCCCACTCATTCCAAATTCGTACCCCATTTTCTTGTAAATACTTAACGTTTGTATCTCCACTAATAAACCATAGTAATTCATGAATAATTGATTTCAAGTGAACTTTTTTAGTTGTTAATAACGGAAATCCTTCTGCTAAATCAAAACGCATCTGATATCCAAAGGTACTAATCGTTCCTGTTCCTGTTCGATCACCTTTTGTTGTCCCATTCTCTAATACATGATTTAATAAATCTAAGTATTGTTTCATTTATTTCACTCCTAAACTATATGATTACCTTACTTATTATTACAACTTTAAACTTTATCAATGACACCATAGAAAAAATGCCGTTTTTGATTTTCCCTTCTAATATCAAATCCTAATTCTTTTATTGACAGATTCCCGTAGTTCGATTTAACAACGACTCGTTTCTTAGCGACACGTAATGCTTCTTTAACATGTTCATTTGTCATAACATCATAAGATACAATCGGTTTGATTACTTTAATCCCATGAGAAGACTCAACGGAAGTATCAAACATGAAATCAAAGTATACCACATCAAACGAGTTACTGCGACAATTTTTTAAATATTCTAAATTATCTTCATTCCTAATCTGAATTCGATTAATTAATGAAGACCACTCTGGTTTTTCATGCTGAACATAGTAACTTAATCCTTCTTTAACAATGACGGAAAGAGGGAAACTTTTTTCTAATGACACCACTTCTCCCGTCTGACCAACAACATAGTTAGCGACCAATGTATCAGAGGCTAACCCTAAATTACAATCTAAAAATGTCATGCCTGATTCTAACTGACATGCTGTGATTAAACTGTCTTTTTGTCCCCTTTCGAGCTGCTTAATTCGATGCATAGCCATATTAGGATGAAAGAAAACTTCCTCTTGGCCTTTTTTGTAATAACTTAATCCACGTTGATTATTAACAACAAATATATCAGAGTCTACATGTTCTAATAAATATTTGACAGTCTTTTTATGACGTGAATAAAACGGAATATTTAATTTTTTTGATAAAGTTGAAGCTTGTGAAACAAGAGCCTCTGTTTCATCAAAAGCTGTTGTAATAATCATACGACTCACCTTTTCTAAATATTTTTTGATTTCGTGTTGAATAAAATCATGTCATCGACTTGTTTTTCCGTGAGGTCATAATATCGCCACATGATAATAATAGCAATAACGGCGCCGAAAATAGGATATAAAACATACATGTTCCAAATACCATTTAAAGTCTGTGGGGTTTGTATCACACCAGCTTCATATCCCACACGCTCTAATACAAATCCACTAATCGCCCCAGCAACAGCAGCCGATAACTTAGCTGTAAAAGTTTGTAAAGAAAAACTAATGCCTTCTGCTCGTTCATTTGTTGTATACGTTCCATACTCAATACAATCTACGGTAAATAATCCAATCATAAAAGTTGGGACTTGTGCAATTCCTTTTATTGTCGTAAAAAGGTGAACCCATACAATGTTTGAATAGCCAATCAAATAAAAAACCAATGAAGAGAGAATAGCAACGATAAATGCCATAATAAAAATTTTCTTTTTACCGTATCGTTTAATCAGTGGAGGTAAAACAAAGGGAACCAATAACATAGGGATCATGTTCGCAATGGTTAAAGTTGAAATATAAGATTCATTTCCTAAATTATAAATTGCAAAATAATTAATCGAGACTGTTGAGGTATTCGTTAAACTCGCCATAATAATAGCACCATAGAAAATGAGTAAATATTTATTATTCAAGACAAAGCTAAAGATTTTCTTAAGACTTAACACCTCTTTTTGCTGATAAACATAACGTTCTCTCCCTAGATATCTTAAAGGTAACATAGACAGGAGGGCGAGAGTGGCTAATAATAAAACAGTTCCAGTCCAAGCGATTTTAGAGAGGAGGGTCATAAAAAATAACGAGATAATGACGGATCCTAATCCTGCTCCAATACGACCTATGGAAATAAGGGTCACACGTTCATTTGAATTATGAGTCATGACTGTTGCTAATGCAAAAATGGGAACGTCACTAATGGTATAAATAATGCCCCAAATAAGATACGTGATATAAGCATAAATCAAACTATTGATCCCACCACCTCCTACTTTAATAAAAAGGATAACAGTGGTTAAAGGCATTAAAAAAATCACTAATTTAATCCATGGGATAAATTTTCCACCCTCTAAATTAGTTTTATCTACTATAATTCCCATAATGGGATCATTGACCGCATCAAAAATTCTAGCAATTAAAAACATCGTTCCAACGGCCCCCGCCGTAATCCCAACCACATCGGTATAAAATAGCATTAAAAACTGATAAACTAAAAAATAAATCAGATTTTGTCCCATAAAATAGCCGCCATATGCTAATCGCTCTAACCGATTTGTCACAAATTGTTCTCTAGCCATGCATCATCCTCCATTATAAATTAAACCCAAAATAACAATGATGAAGTGATATCATACAAGCTCACTAACTATCTATTTATTTTGACAGATTCCCTTAATAAGTTCAAGTATTCGATTCAATATTAACGTGTCCATTTTGAAGTTAGACATTCGTCTTCACCTATCAAAATAAAAAAGTTTTAGCCCTCTTTTATCTTAACAAAAGGAGGGCTAAAACTTTTCTCTTATTAAAGAAGCACTTCAATGAGATCCTGATCTTCAGTCGACAATTCTTTTAATTCTTGACGTTCTATTGGTTTAGTTTGAATAAACGAAACTTTTTCTGCAACGACTTCAACAACTCTCAATGATTTATAATTAGGCACCTCATACGTTTTATGAACTAATCTTGCTTTCACCCCAATGATGGCTCCTTTTCCACAGTATTCAACTACACTTTTAGCAATTCCCTCCCATAGGGTTATATTGATAAAATCTGTTTCATACTCACCACTCAAAGCATTTTTAAAAGAACGAGTGACAGCTAGTGTAATCGTTGAGACTTTCTTTCCATCAATTGTTTGTGATAACTCAGGTTGACGGACCACACGTCCGACTAATACAACATTGTTTAACATAATTTTTCACTCCAAAGTTTTAAAATTGTGCGCACTAATTTAATATACGATGACTTTTCTTCTTTTCCTTTTTTTATTTTTTTTAATTTTTAAAAATCAGAAAACGTATTCACCTTTTTTTAGACATAAGAACACAAAATGAACACAAAATTTTGTCGAATTTTGATATAATTTTTTTTGTATTCATGAACATCCCCCCCCGTTCATGTAATACATTCCTTTCATTATTGTTTTTCATTCCATTTTTAATTTTTTACATCCCCTCATCAAACAAACGTATTGGGTTTTTGACTTAGCTAACTTTTTTATGCTAAGTACCAATGCAACCTTATACTATTCCCCTCTCAAGGAGAACTGGTGCCCCCCACCAGTTCTCCTTTTTTTATCTTATAAAATAAAAAGAAACAGGAATTTCATCCTGTTTCTTTTTATTTTATTTTTTAGGAAGTAACTTAAACGTACTAAAACGATCGGCTACAAAATAATCTTTTGCTACCTGTTGTAAATCCTCAATCGTTAATTTTTCTAAAATATCTAGAATCGTAAATAAATGAACACCATTAAAAGCATATTGTGTGAATTGGTTCGCAATAAATTCCACAGAATTTAAAGCGCTTAAAAAGCGGCCTACTTTTTTATTTTTGATCCGATTAAATTCATCTTCATTAAATGCCATGGTTGAAATACTCTCTAATTTTTCTCTTAAACTCGATGCTAATTCATCGGGATATCGAGTGTCTCCTCCAACAATAGAAAAACCAAAGGCCGATTCAAAGTTTGTTTCATAAGAGAATGTATCATTAATATAACCCTTGTCTAACATTTCTTCATAATAAGCAGAACTACTACCAAATATCAAATCAAAAATAATATCAACAGCTATTTCATTCTTTAATAAAACTTCACCTTGACGATCTTTTGTCACATCTTTAATTCCTAAAAAGACTTTTGGAGTCGTGACTTCCATTTCTAGGACACTTTCTTTTGTCACAGCATAATCAGGCTCTTCTGGATATTGGCGTGGAATCTCATCTGCTTTCACATATTCTTTAGCAGCTTGATTTTGACGCACTAACGTCATGATTTCTTCTGGATTAAAATCACCAATAACAAAGAGTAACATGTTCGAAGGATGATAAAAGGTATGATAACATTCATATAATAAATCCGCTGTAATCGGTTGGATAGAATCAACGGTTCCGGCGATATCAATCTTTACTGGGTGATCTTTGAATAGATTATTAATGATTCCATAATAAGCTCTAAAATCAGGGTTATCGTCATACATTTTTATTTCTTGTGCAATAATGCCTTTTTCTTTTTCAACCGTTTCTTCTGTAAAATAAGGAGTTTGAACAAAGTCAATTAATGTCGTTAAATTCTCTGATAATTCACTTGTACAAGAAAATAAATAACACGTTCTCGTAAATGAAGTAAAAGCATTTGACGAGGCACTATGTGCAGAGAATTTTTAAAAAACATCATAGTCTTGTTTTTCAAATAATTTATGTTCGAGGAAATGAGCAATTCCATCTGGAACACGTTTCATTTCTGATTGCCCAATCGGAACAAACTCATTATCAATTGAACCATATTTCGTAGTAAAGGTTGCAAAAGATTTATTAAAGCCTGGTTTGGGTAATAAATAAACTTTTAACCCATTTTCTAATTCTTCAAAATATAACTTTTCTTGTAATTGAGGGAACTCTTTAAATTCCATTATTCTGTCACCTCTTTCCCAGTTAAGAAGAAGATGGCATCTTCTTCGATTTTACTTGCAACACGTTTGATATCTTCCACAGTAACAGCATTCACTTGATCAATCCACTCTTCAACGGTTAAAGGTTGGTCTAAAAGAGCATTTAAATTTTCGTGAGCCATCATCCCTGACGCTTGATCTAAAGATTCTAACTTAGAGTTAATTAATGATTTTTTAGCTAAATCCATTTCTTTATCTGTAAAATTACCATCAACCATATCCTTTAATTGTTGGCCGATAATCTCTAATGCTTTTTGATAATTTTGTGCTTCAATTCCTGAATAAACATACATTAAACCTTTATAGTTATCTAAACGAGAGGCACAGTAGTAACATAAAGAAGCTTTTTCTCGTACATTCATAAATAATTTTGAATGAGCATATCCTCCAAACATCCCATTAAACACTAATAATGGTAGATAGTCATCTTCTCCAATTCGGGTATGAGTTCGATAACCAATATTTAGTTTTCCTTGAGAGATATCTTGCTCTTCTTTCACCACTTCAATCTTTTTAATTTCTTTATCTTCGTGGTCAATTATTTGAGCATTTGTTGACTGAACATTGAATTGTAAATGTTGTTTAAAAGATTCATACACGGCTTGATGATCAATATCACCGACAACCATAATCGTTATTTGATCTTCTGTCAGCATTTTTTGATAAGTTTCTACTAAATCTTTTGCGTTAATTTTTTCTAAATCCTCGACATACCCGATAGAGGTAATGCTAAAACTTTCATCCTTACACATAATTTCAACGAGTTTTTGAAGGGAATAAGAAACTTTATCATCATAAATCGATTCAATATATTCCTTTAATAAACGTTTTTCAACTTCTACCACTTGATCTTTAAAGGCTCCGTCAACAAAACAAGGATGTAAAATGACCTCTTTTAATAAATCAATTCCTTGTTCGAGCAAATCTTCTGAATGACTTAAAAATTTTTCATTTGCTAATGAAAGGTAAAACTTAATATTATGTGTTTTTCCACGTTTTTCAACTGTCGCTGATAAAGAACCACCATATAAGGTTTCTAAATACGTATTTAATTCCTTTTTTGAAGGATATTTTTTCGTTGCAGAACGCATTACATATGGAAGTAACGAACGCTTCGTTACACTATCACGTTCAATCTCCGATTGAAACGAAACTGAAATAAGATTCGTTTTAAATTTATCACTTTTTATCGTTGTTAACTTATATCCTAAGTCATCAAATTGACGAACTTCCATAAATTCACCACCTCTAATTTATTAAATTAAGAATTACCTTAATTTCTTGCACATTAATTATAGGGTATTTTGAACATTAAATCAAAAAAATTCCATTTATTTTTATTAACGGTCTAAATCCCTATTAACAGTTTATTCAATAATCATCATTTAATCCGTGAAATGTTGTGTCACATAATAAGTCCTAATCCCCTCTTCATCTACAACATAAACCCCTACTCCAATTTGATGAAATTCATCATTCACCATATTAGCATAATGATTAGGAGAAGATTTCCATGCATCAAAAATAACTTGTGCTGTTGTTAATGGACTTTGAGAACGATAAATATTTTCACCACTAATATGCACTGCTATTTGAAATTGCTCTTGAAGCTGTGAAAAAGTTAGATGGCCATTATGATCAAAATATTGATACTCATACATATCTTTTGATTTGGCTCTTGCTGTGTCGGTTAACTCCTTACTTTTACTCAATGATTCAATTCCTAAACTTACACGCGTATCATTGACTAAGTCAATAATCTGTTGTTCCATACTTTCAACGAATTCCCCTGAAGCTGGTCTGACATGGCTACTCTCCTCTTCTGAAGTAGAAAGAGGACTCTCATTTTTGGGTGACTCATTCCCTGTCTGCTGATTTTCACTATCTGTCTTTTCAACGGATTCATCTATTGAGGGCTTAGGAACCTCAGCTTCTTTAGGCGGTGCTACATCTTGATGAACTTCATTAAATTTTGGAATATCCTCTTTTTTTACTAACGTAATTGAAATGTCTTTAGGTAATAATAAGGCGACCGCCTCCTGCTGACATTGACATCCTGCCATCAAACAAAGTAAACCAATGATGAATAAAAATAGTTTTTTATTTTTAATCAACCCCGTCACTTCCTTTTTTTATCCATTATTACTTATTTAATATCAGTTAGAAAACTTATTTTATACCTCTTTTTATTAAAATAAAAAGAACAATCCTATTCTTTCGGATTGTTCTTTTACTTAATTACGCTAATTCTAACGCAATTTCCATCATTTTTGTAAATGTATTTTGACGTTCTTCAGCCGTTGTTACTTCATGAGTTACTAATGAGTCAGACACCGTTAAAATACATAATGCATTCACGCCTGCGTAAGCTGCATTCATATATAAAGCGGCTGCTTCCATTTCAACACCCATAACTCCCATTTTAGCCCATTTTTTCCATGAATCTGCGTCTGCATCATAGAAAATATCAGAAGATAAAATATTTCCGACTTTAACATCAATTTCTTTTTCAGCTGCTACTTTGACCGCTTTACTTAATAATTCATAAGAAGCGATTGGAGCATAAGTCCCTGGTAAATTATATTGAGATGCATAGTTAGAATTTGTACAAGCACCCATTCCGATAATGACATCACGGATTTTTACATCTTCTTGAAGAGAACCACAAGAACCGATACGAATTAAATTTTTCACGCCGTAAAAATGAATTAATTCGTAAGAGTAAATCCCAATAGATGGGATTCCCATTCCTGATCCCATAACTGAGATTTTTTTCCCTTTATAAGTTCCAGTATATCCAAACATATTACGAACTGTATTAAATTGCACAACATCTTCTAAGAAATTGTCTGCAATATATTTTGCACGTAATGGATCTCCTGGTAATAAGACTGTTTCTGCGATAATTCCTTGTTCTGTACAACCAATGTGTGGTGTTGGAATTGCCATTTTATTCACTCCTCTTAAATCACTAATATGCTGTTGTATTTTCTTTTCCTTGAACTAATGAAACACCACCAGATGTTCCAATACGGTTTGCTCCGGCTTCAACCATCACTTTCATATCCTCAGCGGTACGGACACCTCCTGAAGCTTTAACCCCAACTGATTCTCCTACTGTTTGACGCATTAAAGCAACGTCAGCTGCTGTGGCTCCACCTGTTGAGAATCCAGTTGATGTTTTAACAAAATGAGCTCCTGCTTTAACAGCCATTTCACAAGCTTTTACTTTTTCTTCATCTGTTAATAAGCATGTTTCGATAATAACTTTTACTAAGACACCGTTTGCAGCCTCTACAACCGCCTTAATATCTTCATACACTAATTCCCAATTTTGATCTTTTGCAGCCCCTACATTGATAACCATATCAATTTCAGATGCCCCGTTTTCAATTGCTAATTTTGTTTCGTATGCTTTTACTTCTTTGAATGTTGCTCCTAATGGAAATCCAATCACTGTACAAACTTTAACGTCTGTTCCTTTTAACTCATTAGCACAAGTTGCGACCCAAGTTGGATTCACACATACTGAAGCAAAATTGAATTGTTTTGCCTCTTCACATAATGTTAAAATTTGAGCTTTCGTTGTTTCAGGTTTTAAAATCGTGTGATCAATATACTTATTCACTTCCATTGAAATCCTCCTCGAGACAGATTAAATCCTAATGATTTATTTGCCTTTATTAGTATATCTGAAGTTATGAATGTTATATCAGTAATTCATTAGGAACATTCTAAAAAATCAGAATTTAAGTGTTTTCAGTGAAGAAATTATCCAGATTCTTCAACTAACTCACCCTCAATTCTACCAAAAAATGACCACTTTTAAAATCTTTTTATTAGTATTTTGTCGAATTAAGCAGACTTTTTTATCTCAATCCAAGTGTTTTTCCTTAATTGAATATAAATAACGTGAAAAAGTCCGGATCATTAAAAAGACAGGAAGTGCAAAAAATACACCTTGAAAGCCCATAATAGTCGCAGCAACCACCATAATCATCATAATTAATAAAGGATGCATATCAAGGTTGCGACCAATAATGAAAGGCTGTAAAAAATTCGCTTCTATACACTGTAAAATGGCTAAAATAATAATTACAATAATCACTTTATTCCAAGAAATTGATAACGCAAAGACGACAACCGGAATAGCCCCAATAAATGGCCCAATAAACGGAATAAAGTCCGTTAAGCCAATTAAAACGCCAAATAATAAAGCATAATCAATTCCTGCAATCATCAACAGAATGGTTGCAATAATTGACAACGTCACCATAATTAAAAAGACCCCACGAATATATGAACCCAAGGATTCATCTAACAACCCAGCGATTGAGACTGCATGATGTCGAAATCGCCTTGGTACAATTTTTAATAACCCGTGCATCATTTTCTCAAAGTCTTTTAAAAAATAAAATAACGCAATTGGAACAATAATGATATTAACTAATGAGCCAATAATTGAAAAAATCATATTGAAGGTCCATCCTGTAATTTCACGCATATGAGTCGTCAAGGTGCTCATCCAGCTACTATAATCTCCTAAAAAATACTGACTGACATTAAGATTAAACTTCTGATCAAAAATCATAATTTGTGTTTGAATAGCCTCTAAATAAGTAGGCAAATTCATGACTAAATCATGTAACTCTCTTAAAATTGTTGGCAAAAACCATGAAATGACACCGTATAAACTTCCAAAAATAAAAAGATAAAATAAAAAAACGGATAAAACCCTTGGAAGCCGAAGTCGATCAATGCAAAGAATGAGAGGATGAATAACATAGGCTAATAAAAAGGCAATTAAAAATGGAAATAAACTCGACCAAATATCTGAAAGAATATTTCCCCAAATAGGAGAAGTTTGAACAAATAAAAAAACAATGCTTAATAACATTAAGACCACTAATGTATACATCCCAAATTTTATAATTTTTGCATATTTTGAAAAAAATTCTTCCATGTCTCTCACCTCGTTAAGTTCAGCTAGTCGTATCATAAAATTATTCTATGTCTTTATATTATAGGTGTCTAAGTTTTGATTATGCCTCTCCTTTTTATTTTTAAAAAAATAAAAACAGGCTATAGCTTAAGCTATAACCTGTTTTTGATTTTTAAAGCCCTTCATCTTTACTATTTGATGACTTAATAAAAATTGACTGACTCCTAAGATAAACTGGCTAAGTCCTAATGCAAGATAAGGACCAAAAACAAAATGGACGTAATACGATAAGAAAAATGTCAAGAGCGAGGTAAAAGCAATATATGAATATTTAACATACGGGCGACTTGCAAGATTTTCACACCGTGCGATTAAGAAAATCGGACAAATCAAAAGTCCCCCATTTAACATAAATAATAATAAAATCCAATACTCAAAATGAGCCATTTGCATAAATAAAGCACCTAACAAAGTATAAGTCCCAATATAAAGAACAAACACCTTATAATCTAGAATTTGACGCTTCATCAAAAATAGCGCACAAATGATAAGGGGAAGAATTAAAGTTCCCGCTAACGATCCTTCAAATAATCCTGCTAAAACAGTTTGAAGGGAATGAAACTTTAAAATAAATTCATCATAAGTTAAGGTAAGCGGTCCGTTAACAGCACTCATAAAAGGTGAACTAAACATCGGTGGGGTTTGTAAAATTCCTAAATTTTGATTAATGGAGATGCTTCCCCATACCCCAACTAAATAACCAATTAATACAGGGTGTACGAGATATAAATTTCCTTTCGGTTTAATCATTGAAGAGACTAAAATTATTAAAAGACTTGCCATACAAAGAGCGGTAACCGGGGCGTCTAAGGATAACATTAAAATCAATATCATAACAAATAATAATGAGGGACGTTCAATTAAGCTCTTTACGCCTTGTTTTAATGTCAAAAGACGATGATTCGATAAAGAAGCTAAACTATAGTCTACCACCGTTGCAAATCCTAAAATAACCATTAATTTAGTCAAATGAATTTTAAAAATTTCAATGGCAATGGTTGATCCTAAATGACCAATGGTTGAATAATAACCATATTCAACAAATAATCCCATCAAAATGAGTAAGCTAGCAACTAAATAAAGAATTTTAATTTGTTTTTTTTCATTAATAGTTAATCTTAAAGGATGGTTTAATCGTCGCTTAATGGCTAATTTAATCTTTTTCATGTCGTTTCTCCTCAATCTTAAAAAGTAATTCTATTCTATCATGAGATAAATCATTTTGGGATAGCTGTCTTTCTAAATATTCAAAAAAAAATTAGCAAAGCGCTAATTTTTTCCTTATTTATACTCATCTTTTAAGTCTTCTTCTGAAATTTGATATAAGTTAACATGACAATATCCCATTGGATTTTTGGTCAAATAGTCTTGATGATAACGCTCTGCCTGATAAAAGGGGCTCTCTTTTTTTACTTCTACCACAATAGGAGATGCATAATTAGGTTGTATCTTTTGAATAAATCTTTCTATAACCGGACGCAAAGCTTCATCGTCATAATAAATTCCTGTTCGATATTGAACGCCAACGTCCCCCCCTTGTTTATTCAATGAAGTGGGATCAATAATTTTAAATAAATGCTCAAGAAGTCGCTCTAATGAAATAACTTGCTCATCATAATAAATTTCACAGGCTTCCACATGATTCGTATTTTGGGCACAAACTTCTTCATAAGTTGGATTCATCGTGAAACCATCTGTATACCCGACACGTGTGGATAAAACACCTTTTAATCGCTTAAAATAAGCTTCGACTCCCCAAAAACAGCCCCCCGCTAAAATGATTTTCTTCATTATTATTTTCCCCCTTTGCTTAAGCTTGATCCCCTTTACGCTTAACTTTAATTGATTTGGTTAACTCATTGATGACATAACTAGCTGCGATTAATCCCGCTACACTTGGAACAAAGGCATTCGAAGCAGGTGGTAATTGTTGTTTACGAACTTCACTATCTTCTTTTCCAACAATTTTAAGAGTATCCTCTCGTCCAATAATTGGTCGCTCTGTCGAATAAATAACTGGAATTTTACCACTTACTTTTTCTTTTTTTAATTTAGTACGAATCACTTTAGCCACTGGATCATAAGACGTCTTCTGCAAGTCTGTGATTTCAAATTTAGTTGGATCTAATTTATTAGCGGCTCCCATTGAAGAAATAAATTTAATATTTCGTTTTAAACATTCTTTAATTAAATGAATTTTATAGCTAATTGTATCTGAAGCATCTACAATAAAATCAATGTGATGATCAAATAATAAGGAAGCCGTTTCTTCTGTATAAAACATATGCATTTGAATCACCTTACATACTGGATTAATTTCCGCAATACGCTCAGCCATCACCTCAACTTTTTTACGTCCTACCGTCTTATGAGTCGCATGAATTTGACGATTTACATTCGTGATATCTACCACATCTTTATCAATTAAAATTAACGTTCCCACACCTGTACGTGCTAATGCCTCCACGGCAAACGAACCGACACCACCAATTCCGAGCACGGCAACCGTACTATTTTTTAAGATTTCTGTTCCTTCAGGTCCATAAACTAATTCATTTCTAGAAAATTGATGTAACATCTCGTCTTGCTCCTTACTCTTTCTAATTATTTAACTGCTTTGATTATACCGTTATTCTCTCTAAATTACCACGATGACTCACTTTTTTTAGGCTATTTTTTAAAATTTAGTATGAAATCTAAAATACTGGCTATAATAATAGTGTCAAATGAAATGTCATTCGGCAGTAAGTATTTGTTGGTGATTAATATACCTCATTTCCTCGGATTTTAGTTGGTATCCAACATCAAGTTACTGTCACGTAGATGATGTAGTTTAGTTGTTTTATGATGAGTGACCTCTTTCATTTGATAGATGCATATGATTTCATTTTCGTCAGTAGATGTAAAAAATAATATGCGTCTAAATCCCCTGAATTGTGCGTATGGTGATTAGTTGTGAAATCCGAACATTTCTGATAAGGGAATCCGGAGTTCTGATATTGTGTTGAATGCCTAACCATTTTGTTAGGAATCCTAATATATCAGACAGGATACCCACCTGCTCTCGAGCGGGTTTATTATCCTAACACTTACGGCAATTTGGGTTATTTAAGATGACACGGATAGCAATATCCGTGTTTTTTTATTTTATCTCAATTTATTTATTGCACTTTATCGCTTAACATGATAAAATCTAATTCCAAACTGAACCGTCAGATGATTTTTCATTTAAAATAATACACTTCTTATACCACATTTTAAACTCTATCTAGTCCATAAGGACCCTAACCCTTCAGATTAAGATAGATTTTGCCTTGACGGTCACTTTGGGCTAAAAACAAAAAGAATTTAGTTTAGATATAAATGAGATGAGTTAAATTGACCTTGCAATCTATCCAATATCATGTTAAAATTTACTCATCTTCTGAGATATGCGTAAGGTGATTAGTTCTTTAAATCCGAACATTTCTGATTAGGGAATCCGATTCGCTAGTGTGGTGTTGAATGCCTAGCTTTTATCACCTAGGACTCCTAAAACACTAGATACGATGCCCACCTGCTATTTTAGCGGGTTTATATCCTAACACCTACGGTATTTTGGATAAACACGAATCAATATGATTCGTGTTTTTTTTATTTGACAGATTGTAATATTAAGTGCGACACAAAAAAACTCATAAATAGGATCTTTGTTATAGAATGAAGTTACCACACAAAATTCTTAACAAGGAGATCTATTTATGAGTTATAAACATCTTAACACATTTGAGCGCACACGTATAGAAGTTCTTTCAAAAATGGGCTATTCAACGAGACAAATCGCTCAACAACTAAATCGCCACCATTCAACGATTGCTCGTGAACTGAAACGAAATACTCAAAAGACGTATCAGGCTGAGTTAGCAGAAGAATTAGCTGGACAACGTCGATTAAGTTGTCGTTGTCCAGAGAAGAAATCTGAACAAGTCATTCAGACCATCCAACATTATTTAAAGTTAACCTGGTCGCCTGAACAAATTTCTAATACCGTTTTAAAGGGTGTTCTTTCATTTAAAACCATTTATCGTTGGATTTATGATGAAACCATTTTGTTAGGAGATTTAAGTTGTTTAAGACAAAAAGGAAAGCGACGAAAACCACGAGAAACACGCGGACGATTTAACATTGGAACGTCGATTCATCAACGTCCCAAAGAAGTAAAAAGACGTGAAACGTTTGGGCACTGGGAATTAGATACGGTTGTTTCAAGTCGTGGAAAGAGTAAAGGTTGCTTGGCGACCTTTGTTGAACGTCAAACACGTTTTTATGTGGCCATTAAAATAGAAAATCGCTCAGCAACAGAAATGTACCGAGCGATTAGTGAGTTATATAAACTCTTTCCTAAAGACACCTTTAAAACTTATACGGTTGATCGAGGAAAAGAGTTTGCTTGTTATTCCAAAGTAGAAGCTGATTTAAAGGTTCCTGTTTACTTCGCAGATGCCTATTCGTCTTGGCAAAGAGGAAGTAATGAAAATGCCAATGGTCTTCTTCGAGAGTTTTTCCCGAAGAAGACAGATTTAGCACGAGTCAGTGACGAAGAGATTAATGAGGCACTCTGCCTCATTAATCATCGACCACGAAAATGTTTAGGGTGGAAAACTTCATTCGAGCTATTTCATGAGAAACTGTCGCATTTGTATTGACAATTCGTCATTTATATAAATAAAAAGGATGCGGTGTGAGAACCTCATCCTTTTTTTATGGCATTAAAACATTTTCTAAACGTACCGTTCCATTTTCCTTGATCACACGATATAACGTATCGTTCATTAAATCAATCCCTGATTCAAATAAACTTCCATAAGTATTAATAAATTTTTCATCAATGCGATGTAAATAAACATAATCATACTCATTTAACCTCGATGCCCATTCCGAAACGGATAAATTACAAGTGTATAAATCAGTATCTGAATAAGGGTCACCTAAACTATACTCATATGTATTAATGTGAATTGGCGTTAAAATATAACGTGATGTTAAATGACCATGACGATTATTTTGCGTAATAAGGTAAACACGGTCAGTAGGATTAACCACCTCTAATAGTTTTTCCATTTCATAATAATCCCATCTTGTTTCAACACTTTGATCAATATAATAAGGGGCTAAAATGGTACTATTTAATAGTGGTTTAATATTGATGAAAATTAAGCAAAAGACGACACAAGCTAATGGTAAATAAGGCTTAAACTTCTTTGACTCATCAGAATCAACACTCAACAACATATATACTAAGAAGATAAAGAATCCCGTTAAATAGGTTCCTAAATAGCGAGCGAGTGAGGCAAGACCTGTTGCTTCCCCTTCTGAATACGTAAATAAATAGACTGATAAGAGTGAAGCTGCAAAAATGAGGCATCCCATAAAGATTAAACGAATGGCCCATTTTATTCTAATTTGATATTTTTTGTTTGTTAAATAAACTAAACTTGCACCTAATAAGGCAAAAATAAATAAACACCCTATAAAGTTAATATCAATCATAAAGCCAGTGATTTTATCAGTAAATAAGGCATTAAAGAAATTAATCATCGTTTGTTTACGATACACAGGTTGATCATCGGCATAAAGATTTAATACTTTTTGTAAGGTTACACCAGGTTCTCCCCAGTAACTCCCTGTTTGACAAATCTTTAAGTACCAACTCCATGAGTACTTCGCAAATAAAATAGTGATTAAAGGCAAAATAAGCATCACTTTATTCACATAACGATTTTGCTTCATAAACGATTTAACCTCTAGGCGATTTAAAATTAAATCTGGCAGAATAATAACAAGTGAAATGGCAGCTAAACCAAATCCCGTTTCTTTAGTTAAGATGAGTGTAGCGAAAGCTAAGCTTAAATTCAATAAATTAAATTTAGACATGGGCTGACTAAAGTAACTATATAAGATATATCCAAAAATCACACCTAGTGTAGCATCAACATAAATCGTATGATAGAACTCATAATAAAAAGCGAGTGGAACCACAAGTACCGTAAAAGCTAACATTAAAAATTTCTTTGGTTCTTTCCAAGTGGTAAACTTTAAAATAGGAATCAATAACGCGATATTAAAAACATTGATGGCCCGATATAAATTTCCTTCAATAAATACCCCAGATAGTTTTTGTAAGAAATATTGGAATAAGGCAATCGCCGGTGGATAAGATTTAAACGTTGTCGTAGCAATGGATTGATTTCCAAGAACATCAAGTGCAAACATATTCTTTACCGTTAATCCCCAATGTGAAAACTCATCCCATTGTGTTAATAAACGACCCCGATGAGCCCACCAAATAAACCCAAAGAATAGTACAAAAAATAGTAAACCTGGTGTTAGAGAACGCATGAAAAACTCTTTTTTATCTTTCCAAACAAAATAAAGACTGAATCCAATCGCTAAAATAGTCAATCCGATCACCGCATAATATCCAACCTTTAATGAACCCAAAATTGAGCAAACATACATTAATAACGTCATGGATAAGACCGTTATCGGTAACACTTCTTCAAAACGCTTTTTAAAGAAGCCGCTATAACTAACTGTAATAGCTAATAAAATGAATAGAAATAAAACTAAATACATATGCGTTTATTTCCTCCTTCATTTTCCACTTCACGCTTAAAGACCCATTCACGTTGGATTTGGAAGCTTAATAAGAATAATAAGACATCCACGATTAATTTTAAACCAACTTCATTCATTTCAGACACTTTAAATAAATAAGTCACCCCAACACCAGAAATCAACATTTGAATGATGCATAAACAATAGTACTTGATAGCAGTTGAAATAGAATTTTCTTTTAAATTAAACACGGTATTTTTATTAACCATGAAATTCGCAACAGACGAAACGATACGTGCTAATACCGTTGCAATCATAATATAATTAAGTCCTGACATGCCTTTTAAAATCGAGATGAATAAGGTAAAAAATGAAATATCAATAATAAAAGAGGCAAATGAAGATAAGATAAATTTTAAAAATACCGAATATATTTTTAATGAATCAACTAACGGATTAAAATGAGAAGACTTATTCTCTTCTAAATAAATCGTTTGAATCGGAACCTCTGTAATACGAACTTGATTTTGTTTTGAATCAATTAACATATTCATTTCAAACTCAAAACGTTCACCCGACACATTCATCAATGTTTTTAAGTAGTTACGAGGGATAGCACGTAATCCTGTTTGTGTATCGGTCACTTTGACCCCACATAAAAATTTAAAAACATGACGTGTCATAATATTTCCAAAGCGGCTTCTAAACGGAATATTGGCTGCATCAAAGTCACGACACCCCATAATTAAATCTGTCGGATGCTCCATCAAAGTATTTGAACATTTGATAATGTCCTCAAGACTATGCTGACCATCGGCATCTACGGTTACAACCCCAACGAGATTTGGAAACGTATTTAAAATATAATTAAATGCCGTTTTTAAAGCACGCCCTTTTCCTAAATTGACATGATGTCGTAACACATGACAATGATACACGTTTTTTGCTTCTTCAAAATACGAATCAAATGTTTCAACACTTCCATCATTCACAACTATAATATGTTCAAATTCATTTGACCTTAAATTTTTAATAAGATTTAGCATTTTCTCATCCGGATTTAAACACGGAATAAGGATCGCTACCTGATTAAATGGCTTCACTAATAAATCCCCTTTTCTGCTCCTAATTTTATTTTAAGTCCTCTTATATAAGAACCGATAAGTTTTGTGGATTTCAAAACCTTTAGTGGTTCTATAGTTATACCTTAGTATCACAACGGCTTAAATACTAAGACTGCTTCTATAAAACTATAGATGACATTTCGGTTTATATACGGACTAAAAGTTATACTCAACGTCTTGTCGATAATTGTACTTCTTGCCTTTTAATTATAAAATATTCCGTCATAGATGGAAACATTTTTTCATAAAAATCCTTCTTCAGGAATTATTTTACAACAAAAGGGAGCTAAGGCTCCCTTTTAATTTACTGTGCGAAATAATCATCTTTTAAGATTTCTTGTCCAATTTCAAACATTTCAAGAACTTTATTATTCATCGAATTAATATAAGCCTCTGTTCCAATTTCATCGTAAGACTCCGTATAGCCAGACCAAATATTATTTCTTGCATGTTCTGTGATCCATCCATAGTTTGAGAAGACAACTAATGACTCATCATCAGAGAATGCATCAACACCAAAGGCATGATAGTAATCATAATTTAAATTAAATAAATTAGCCACGGTTGGTGCAACATCAAATGAACTCATAAGCTTGCTGACTGTCTGAGGTTCCATGCCTGGCGTCCACATAATAAGTGGGACTTTATGAAGTTCCTGCCAATTCCACGCATTCGTATCATCATATGCCCAAATTTTATCATGATGGATTGGGTAAGGATAATGATCACCAAAGATGATAATCACAGTATCCTCTAATTCTCCTGCCTCTTCTAATCGATTAATTAAATACGCCATCGATTCATCAAATGCATTTTGTGCCGCATAATAATAAACAATTTCTTCATCTGCGCCTTCTTTGACAAACGGACGCACATAGTCATAATTAGCTGCAAGCTCTGTTCGTTGAGTCGTATAAGGCGTATGACCATTCGTTGTTAATATGTAACTAAAGAATTTCTCTTGTTGCAAGAAAATATCAGCAGAAGCTTTCATTAAATCTGTATCACTTGGCCAATTGACCATGTACTCCCACTCGTCTAAAAACGCTAGCCCAAGTGCTTTTTGATCATAAAATGTTTCATACCCAAGAGCGCGATGATAATTAAAGCGATTATAGAAATCTCCTGTATTGGAGTGGAATGATTGTGCTGTATATCCCGCCTCTTTAAACCGATTCGCTAGCGTATTTGGGAAGGTATTATTCGCAAAATCATACGAGGTTGTTCCATAAGACATCGATGGAACTAATGACGTGTTCACCACGAACTCGGAATCACTTGTTGAGGCTTTATACGTTGGAGAATAGTAATTATCAAAATACAGTCCCTCTTGAATCATTTTATATAACGTCGGCGTCATATTTTCATCAATCGCTAAATTCGACAAACTTTCAGCCAAAACAAATACTACATTTTTACCTTCAAATAATCCTGTCATCTCATTTTCAACATGTTCATGGTTCATTTCTTCAAAATAGGCATCGATTTGTTCATAATCTGCCGCAATCTTAAACTTTTTCGAAATAAATCGTTGCGTGGTAATGCTCACATCTTGCTTCGTATAAGCAAATAGACCAAATCGTTCCATTGCACGTTCTTTATCAAATAAAGATTCATACAAATAGTTATCGTCTTTAAATTTATCTGATACTGAATCGGTTGTCTCAAATGTTATTTTGGTCACCCAGTTTAATCCAAATGCTATGACAAAGCAAACCACAACCGCCATATAATCAAACTTTTGACGCTTCATTTGACGTTTTAATAAAACTAAAATCAAAATAAACAACACAACCGGAATAAAGAACAAAGTATATTTCCATTCTAAAACACGGAAAATCTCTCCCTTAACCGTTCCAAGTTCTCCTAAATTAGTGGCTTGGGAAACTGAAAAAAAGGCTTTATAAAAATAATGATAAATGACTTGTCCAAGTCCAAGAATGGCAAATAAGATTGCTGTCAATCCATAATAAATTTGGCGTCCCATTCCTTTAAATAACAATCCGATAGCGGCAAAGCCACATGCATACGCTGTTGAAAATAAAATAGAACGTTTAACTAAAACATTCAATCCCGCTAAATAATGCAATAAAAGATCTACACTGACTAATGTCACAATATAAGCGAATACTATCACATAAGATTTAATCCATCCAAATTTCTTCATAAATTCCACCTCTTCGCTATTTCACCTCATATTATACCAAAATACAAAAAGCAGTCGCAAGTCGTTTTAAATTTTGACATCTTTTCATAACTTGACACAATTCGAAGAAAGGTACCAATGAAAAGCGATTTTATGATATAATAGCACAGAAAAATGATACTTATTTTGAATAAAGGGGGCTCCTATGCTTAAACGATATTTAAAAGAAGAAAAGTTTACGTTACTAAGCTTTTTGATTCTAACGCTTCTTATTTTTTCACCATATATATTACACCTTAAATCCTTCACCTTAGGATTTGACTATCAAAACCAACACCTTTATTTTTATGAGGAATTTCATCGTCTACTAAGCAGTGGAGAAGCTCCATTTTGGTCATGGAACTTATTTTTAGGAACTAATTTTATCGGTTCTAAAACCTACTACCTCCTAGGCGATCCATTTGCGTACCTAACACTTTTATTCCCCGCTTCAAAAATGATGGGAGCAGTCTTTTACATCACTCTTTTAAAACTATTTGTCGCACTCATTGGGGTAAGTGCTTTTTTGAAAGAAATGGGAATCAAATCACAAATGAGATTTATTCCATCCATCATGTACACTTTTTGTGGTTGGGGCTCTTTATTCGTTGAACATCCGATGTACCTAACATGGTTCGCTCTACTTCCCCTTATCTTTTTAGCCATTGAAAAGTATTTAAATAAAGGGCGTGTCAGTCTCGTTGTTTTCGCCTCTTTTATTTTACTCATTTCAAATTACTATTTATTCTGGTCATTATGTGTCTTCTTAGTCTTTTATTGGCCACTCAGATATTTCATGACCCATGAATTTAATATTAGAGCATTTATTCTATCCTCTTTAAAACTTGTCGCAGCCTTTATCTTAGGAGCTTGTATGACGCTCATTCTCATTTTACCAGCCGTCATTCATACAGCCCTTAATACACGATTAAATGAAGCAAGCGAAGGATTGTCTTTTTTATGGAGACCGATTAAAATCTACCTTGATATTATCATGCGTTCATTCTGTCCAAACTTTGATTCAACATGGGACAAAGCCCTTCTCTTTAACACTGATGATTACCGAACAAACCAATTAACGCTTTATTCTGGTGTTGTGACCTATCTCTTTGTCTTTTCGTACTTCTTAGATAAAACAAAGTATAAATTAAAAGAAAATTGGCTTTGGTTAAGTTTATATGGTATCTTAGGACTTCTATTAATGACACCTTATGGCGGGTCTTTGATGCATGGACTAAGTGAACCAACCTTCCGTTTTACAATCTTAATCATAATGGTCAATGTCATCATCGTTGCAAAATATTTAAATCATCGAGAATTTAAAAGACTTCCGTTAGTTTTGAGTAGTGTGATTATCATCGCACTTTTAATTGGATTAATCGTCATTGGGTCAAATAGTTATGAATATCTCCAAGAGCTTCAATTAAAAGAACTCTTCGTCATGAAAGTCACTATCGTACTTGTCATCGCCTACTTACTCATCCTTCTCTTCATCAAAAAATTCTCAATTAAAATAGCATCCATTGCGATACTTCTCATCCTAGAACTTGGGATTAGTGCCTCTATGACGCTTAATCGTTATCCTGATGGTAGCGAAGACTTCAGGCTAGGTGAAAAATATGACCAAGAAGCCTTTGATTATCTAGAAGAACTTGATTCAAGTTTGTATCGTACTTATACGCCTATCCGTGCAACGGATTACAGTATTTACCGAAACTTAAACTTACACTATGGATACAAAAGCGTTTCAACGTACGATAGCATGTACCAATTTACACTTAGCGATTTCTTTTCCCTAATTGGGGCCAATCCGACGTATTGGGGCTTCCATATTCTTGAATCAGAGACAGCTAAAATGCTTGGCGTTAAATATTATGTCATCTCACACGATGAACAAGATTTAATTGACAACTTGGATGAGCTAACACTACTAAAAACATTCGAACATGAATCCGTTTATTTGTATAACGACTACTTACCAATTGGGTTCACGTATTCAAACTATTTAAAACAATCGGATGCTTTAGCTATGTCACCATCTGAGATTGATTTTGTTAACACCTTAGTCCTTGAAGACGATGACTTTGAATCACTTTCACTTAAAAAGCAAAGTGATAAGCGTGACCTATTTGAACAAACCACATACTCGCAAAATAGGATTGATGGAACGATTACCATCACGTCTCCTGCTTACCTTTACTTCTCGATTCCATACGATAAAGGGTGGAACTTATCCGTAAACGGTGTAAAAACAAACTTTGATAAAGTACAAGGTGGATTTATTGGACTTCCTCTTGAAACAGGTCATTATAACATCACCTTAACCTATACACCACCAGGTTTTAAACTAGGAGCTATCCTAACAACCATCAGTACGCTAGGATTTATCACAATCCTAATCATAGAATTCAAAAAAAATGAACTCGGAAATTAATTCCCGAGTTCATTTTTTTTATTGACGTTTTCGACGATCAGCGATTAAGAAGAAAATAAAAAGTCCGCTACAACATGCTGTTAAAATGATTCCAATATTTAATCCAATCGGCCAATATGAAAATTCAATCTCATATTCACCTGCGTCAAGTTGTAGTCCTAAGAACCCTTGATTCACCTTAATCGGTTGAACCGTTTCTCCATTCACTTTAACACTCCATCCCTTATCATAAGGAATTGAAGTAAATAACCACTGGTTATCTTCATTAATCGTAATACTTGTTTTTAAATCATCATTATTAAATTCTAACACATCTAAACCTTGTGTTTGACGTGTTGTATATAACTCATCATAACGACTTAAGTTTTCATCTAAGTAAATGTTCACTAGTGCTAGTGGATCACCGTAATCACCCACAACGACCTCTAAATAATCAAATTTCGGTTCAATATAAAATCCTGCATAATCAAACTGATATCCGATTTGCTCAAAAACTAATTCTCCATCTAAATACGCTCGAACCTCAAGATCCGGTGAGCCAAAGTTTTCAACATAAACCATTGTCTTTTCTTTTGGTTCTTCATATTCAAAGCTAAAGAATCCTGGTTTTCCCCATTCTAAAATTGACGTTAATTCTTCTAATGGATTGATATCACGGAATGAATGACTAGCATATTCATCTGGTACAACTAAATAATAAGGATATAACAAGTTTTGTTCAAGCGCAGACTTAGAATTAAAGTCAGATTCACTGATGACCTGATTAAAGGTAAAGCCTAAATCGGTATAGAATTGATTTTCATAAACAATCGCGCCATTTAAATGCGTTAAATATTGAAACCCATAAGGAAGATTTGCTTCTCCACCACTAAAATCAATATAGTATTTATAAGCTAATAAATTTAACACGTTCTCCTTCCCGATTTGTTGAGAAGTTGTCCAAGAAGCAACCTTAAGTGGAGACAAGAACTGATCTTGACTATACTGATAAACCGAGGTGTAGAATCTAAATCCTTTAAAGTTACTCGACATTGGTAAATTATCATCCGCTGGTTTTCCTTTTTGAGTCGTTCTAAATTCAACACGATAGAAACTATCATCCATTTCCTGAAGAGCTTTAAAGAAATCAGAACGCTCAACCGCCTCATAATCTAAATTCTCTTTTGTCAATGGTGCATCTGTGCTTAATAGGTTTCTAAATGAAATAAGTCCTTCGAGTGCAATAAACACTGATAAAATGACTATTTTATACTTAATTTTAGGTAAAACTAAAGTTAACGTAAAAATAATAACCAAGATAGATGCTAATAAACAATGATTTTTTAACATGACTAATTCGTGTGCATTAACATTCCATTGACGCCATAATGTAAACCCATACAATCCCCATACGATGACAATAACAGTTCCTGCCATAACCATTAAGGCTGTCTTAAGATATTTCGTATAGAAGGCTTCTTCACGGTCTTTAAAATAGGCGTCTAGGAAGCGCGTGAGCATCATGACAAATAAGAACATAAACATATACATCCAACGTGTATCAAGAGATCCTTGTAATAACACATAGAAGATTTTAAATACAAAGAAGAATGATAATATTCCAAGGAAAATAACATACCCCATTTTTTCTCGTTTATCTTTTAAGAAAAGTAATAATGGAACAACCACTGGTGTTAGGATGGTCGTATACAAAGAGGCTCCTCCTCCCCATCCAATTCCAGGATCCGTTGTGCAACTAATTAAGAAGTTAGGATCAAAACGATGTCCCACTGGGAAGAAAATACTCGTTACATAACGATAAAATTGCTTTAACGTGACCACCGATGTTAAACTAGTCCCACTTTCACTTAAACGCGGCGTTTGAATAATAATTAGTGCACTTGGAATTAAGATAAGCCCTCCAATTCCAATTCCGAGTAGATAAAAACCGATGATTTTTAATTGTGTCAAGAAAATTTCTTTTCCTCGATTCATTAAGAAGTTTCTAAATAAAGAATACATCATCGCAAACGGAATGAACTGATAAGAGAAATAAAAATTCATCATCGTTATGAGTGCCACCAGTAATACCATTAGGCCAAATTTCTTTTCCTCTAAGTAGCGTTCAATCGCGTATAAAATGAGTGGATACAGTAAAAACGCATCTAAGAAGAAGAAGAAATGATAATACGTGAGTACCCATCCTGAGAACATGATGACAAGAGCACCAATGAAGGCCACTCCTAACTTTTTATTCAATTTACTTAACCATAAGAAGCTAAAAATACCAATTAAACTAATTTTAATGATATACCAGTATAAAAATAAGGTCGGAATGACATCTCGCGGAAATAGCGTCGTTAACCAAAAGAATGGGGACGTTAAAAAGTAATAAACATGTGAGAAAACACTAGAACCAAGTCCGTGTGTCCAATCCCAAAAGTTTAACTCGCCACTATGAACTAAATCCCATCCATGATAATAAAAAGGTAATACTTGCGTCAGGTTATCACCATAAAAAATCATCAACTCACCTGTTAAAACATATTTAAGATGAGCCAGTAAGACAATCCCGACTAAAATCAACATATAATGATACTTTTTCATCTCCAAACTCCATTCAATCTAAAATTCACTATTGATTCAAATAGCTAATATGATATACCACATAAGAATTATTGATATAAATTCGATTGGCAAACGATCCAAGTGTTTCATATAACAGTGGATCTCCATCGGCTGGTACGATGACAAATTCAATGGTATATGCACGCATTCGACGTTCTAAATCATTGTAAACTGATGGTTCTTCTTCTGCCCAACTCTTTGAATTGGTTAATAATGAATAAATAAACATGCGATACTCGTATGGATTAGTGTCGTAATTCATATAAAAATCACGCAATGTTGCTACATTAAACACTAAAATTTGTGGTTCATATAAGAAACGCGTTCTTAAATCACAACTCATAACCGTTGTTCGATAATCCGGTTCTTTAAAGTATTCTAACTTATACTCGACTAACGCTTTTTCAGCCTCTATTAAATCATAGGGTAACTTATAATAAGGATCGTAAGTTGTATCATTTATTAAGAATTTTAAGCTAAAGTCTTGGGCATGAATCACTGAATTATTGATAAATAAAATTCCAAATACCGCTGTTAATCCCAACGTTAAAATAGTCTTGGCTTTAATAGATTTCATCAATGAAACATAAAACTTTACCCCGACTGCAAATGTTATCAATGAGAATAATAAAATTGTTGTTCGCCCATAAACAATTCCCGTTAAATACTTGCTAATAAACGGAGCCACAAATGGGTTATAGAAGAAGATTAAAGTTCCGACTAAAATGACTTTATATAAGCGATATTCTTCCACCTCACAACGATAGCATAAGACTCCGATAAGTAACGCCCACCCCACAAGGGTATAAATCACTTTTAAAGGTAATAAAATCGCTTGGTAAGAAATAAAACTTTTTTCTGTAAAATAGGTGATTCCATTAATATAATCCGGAATAAAAGATGCCATTGAAACTGGTGAGGCAATGCCCTTAAGTGTCATCACTATAGAGATTAAAAGAATACTAGCTAGTAACAAAATTAAGGCAAATCGCATGATTTTTTTCATTATATTTGAAAATTTTTGAACAAGCCAATAGATTAGAGGATAAAGAACGACCAAAATAATGGTCGCAATCAAAGCAAAAAGCATAGACATGGTAGATATAATTCCGATCACATAAAAAGCTAATGGAATACTTAATGTTACAGGCAATTTCAAATTAGGCTGCTTTGCGATAAACACTTCAAATCCTAGCAATAAAAGAACTAACATTCCCCCCACAAATAACCCAGTTGATTGAACCGAATAATGACTAAACATTAAGATGATAAGAGAGAGGATTGACCAAGGCGTTTCTTTTTCTCGACTCGCCACATAAATCCAAATCAAGTAAATCATTATAAAGGGTCTAAACTGATTGCCATAATAAGAATAAATCATCCCCGATAACGTATCATTCACTAAACAGAATAATCCGCCTACTAGCACCCACTTCATAAACCAATGAGTGTCTTTGAAATAATAATGAACCGCATTAAACAGACAAAGTGGCATTATTATTAAAAAAATAATTGAGGGTAGCCATAAGGTCACCAACATATAATCAACATTTAAAAGCTGTGAAAGGGCTGATAAGAATAAATAATAGCCTTGGAAATTGTAAATCCAGTTTAAAACGCCTGTCTCACCACTCCATGGGTTAATCATATTAACCTGCATGGCATTCACATTTGATCCGACAAATGGAATATAAAAATTAAAGTCTTCACCTGAATAATTTAAACTATCGACGTTCGCATAGAAGTAAATTAAAACACCCGCCATAATCACGATAAGAATATAGTCTAGTTGCCAAGTTAAGCGATACCAAAGCTTTATTTTAAAAAGCGCATAACCACTTAAAACAATCCCAAGTATAACCGTTAAAATTACCAACACCTGACTTGATAAATGCCAAATCATCACCGGTAATGTGATGATTTGGTGTAAGCCTAGAATGATAAAAAAGCCAAGTGGAATCGCATAAGGGAGTTTCTCACTCAAATTTAATTTCATTGAAACAATTTTCCCAATCGCGTAAGATAAGACTAAAATAAAGACCGTCATTGCGATAATCGAATTAATCATCTGTCCCCCACCTCGTCTATTGCCAGCTATAATGAATCTCAACTGATTCATCTAACCCATAGAATTTCTTAAACACACCTTGATGATACGGCGTTACTGCTTCTCCAGAATGGATCGAATGCGTTGGATACGCAGGTAACCAAAGCTCTCCGCTTGGATTTTGTTTGTATGCTTCGATTCTTTGTTCTTGTTCTTGACGAACCTCAAAAACTTGAGAATAGAGACGTCCATACCAGACAAATATAAGCATCGTTAAAATAGAAAAGACAAGAGTGGCTGATTTATTTACCATTGGATTAAATCTTATTTCATTCACAAGATACCCAATCACAATAATTAAGAAATACACCGTGAAAATTGCACAACGGGGTCCAATAATTGGTGAAAGCAACATAGCTCCCATGACTGCCATCCCAAGTAAATAGTAAAAACACATTATAAAAATAGATTGGCATTTCCATAGTAAGTAAATTATTATACCAAAAATAAGCATCGCCATGAATGTCCAATACCCCATTAAAATCCAAGAATTCATATCTGCAAAATAATAAGCAATACTTGTAAACTTCCAAAAACTGATGCCATATGATTCATTTAATGAAACAATGATTGATGAACCTAAAACGTAGACACTGCTCAACATGACTAAACTTAAAATAATAGGTGTAACTTTAAATTTAAATTGATTTCGCTTTTGAATGATTAAGGTCATCATAACAGCAATTAAAATTAGGATAATCACCGTATTTTCTGTAAACGTATAATGAATAAATTCAGGATACTTTGTTAACACTTTTTCAATAAGATTTTTAGACATCCATTCTGTATCTTCAAGAACACGAGCTCTTGAACCTGGGCTTAATCTCATCATTAAAAATGCACCTGTTGTTGTTACGGTATTAAGAAGTAAAATTAAATCCACTTTTTTTGCTTGAATTAGGCGATATCCCATTAGTAATAAATTAGCTAAAATTAAACCACCTGCAATGTTTTCCATAATCAGCCCGACTGTCATACCAGAAACAATACTGATTAAGATTTCATACCATTTAAAGGTCGCGTTAGAATC
The DNA here is from genome assembly GCF_013046825.1 of Turicibacter sanguinis. NCBI lineage: Bacteria > Bacillati > Bacillota > Erysipelotrichia > Erysipelotrichales > Turicibacteraceae > Turicibacter > Turicibacter sanguinis. The sequence continues at coordinate 35,245 of NZ_CP053187.1, forward strand.
TTTAAAATATCGACCCATCAAATAGAGTTGTAATAAGGCCATGACCGCTGAGAAACGGTAGTTAATTGATCCCACAACAAATGTGAAGGTTTCCATTCGAATCCCATGTGACACCGTAAACATTAAAAACAAAATAAGACTTGCAATCAATCCTTTTTGACGTACTGGATTGATGATTTTATATAGCAATAAAAAGGTTGAGGAAAATAATAATGGATTAAAGAAATAAATCCACCATTCATGATGTGAAGCAAGTAAAAAACCTAAAAATTCTCCTACCACACGCCCTGACCAGGTTTGATAAAACTCAAATGTCATCGTTAAAGGACCTTTCAATCCATTAATATAATACCCCCAGTCATCTCCGACTAAAGGTGTCATGGATGAAACCCACATAAAAAATAAAAATAATCCCATGGCTATATACACATAGAAATACCTTTTAAAATTCTCTATTAACTTCATTTATTCTTCCCCTCTACTTCATATATCCTTCTAATAAACCATCAATTAAGCTTACCATATTGCCTTTTAACGTATACGGTTTCGGTTCAAATCTTTTCGCACGTTCATACGTTTGAATAAAATTATCACCATCCTGATAAGAAATAAGATAGCCTAGATCTTCAAATTTCTTTGCTAACTCAATTTGATGATTATTGACATGTTCACCATATTCTTTAAGTCTTGGAACCGCAATGATTTTTTTGTGATTTTTAATCGCCTGTAACATCGATCCTGCACCCGCATGGGTGACAATTAAATCTGCTTTTTCATACAACATTTGGATTTCTTCATTTGAAACAAAGCCAAATATCTGCATCTTATTCGACTCATATTGATTATGTCCGGCTTGAACAATGACTTCTTCTCTATCCGCCACTTGTTCGACTAATTTAATCATCCGACTAAAATCTTGCTTCTGAGTACCACATAAAACTAAAATCAAAATAAACAACCTCCAAACTTAGCATCTGGATAAACTTCTAACAACTCTTCCCACTGAACGTAAAAATCAGTAGCAAGTTTATACATAATTTTTCCTGTCATCGATGGGGTATGAACATTGGCTACCGTCTCAATATAAACAACTTTACGCCCCAATATTCTTGCATATACACACATCGGAATAGTTGAATGAACACCCGTTGAAATCACAACACGTGGACGATACTTGATAAAATAAAATAATGAAACGATCCAAACCCATAAATACTCAAACAGATAAATCCATCCATCATTTTTCGAACAATACATCACGTATTCTGTTGGATAAATTGGATCTTTTGAAACGTCTGTTTTCTCCGTTACAATAACCCCATTATATTTTTTAATCAATTCACCTAATTGAAGTAATTCCGAATAATGCCCACCGGCACTCGCACAAAACAATATTTTTCCTTTTTTCATCATTATCACCAAATTTATTATATCATAAAACAAAAATAAGTCATGAATTTATCACAATCCATGACTTATTTTGTCCATCCTATTGGATGTCTATGAGATATTGATCTGAAAAGTATAATCGATCATAATATAAATAAACGGCCACCACATCAATGTCATGTTCTTTTAAAAAATCACTCAACATAAAATCATGATTTAGACGTAAATCAATGATATACGTTTCATCAAAATGAGAAGCAAACCACCCATTCATTGGATTAGAGAAAGAATCAACTAAAAACAAAGCATTTATCCCGGTATTCTCACCGTAATCATATTTAATTTCACCAGCATATCCTCCGTAAAATGCGTCATAATGATGAATATCCTTATATCCTGGACCGTAGCCATTATGATAAGCATATCGATCACCATTTTCTTTTTCTAAACCGTCTACATAGGTGGTCGCTTGAGGTGCACCTTCAATTATCAAATCACAAATTTGGTCTGTTGCACGACTATACATCCCTGTTCGTCTCGCATAACTTCCACGATAATAAACATCCTCAAAACAAACCTTTTGTGTCACAGATCTTGGATGTCCGATTTGAGGAAACACTTCATTAATCATCTCAATCAAATCTGTATAGGCTACATAAGCGCCATCAGCCGTATGATGTAAATCTGTCTTATAAAAATATTGATAATACTCATCATAATTATTAATTTGCATCTCACCAAAATAAATATCATCATCTAGTGTACTCGTAAAGGTTTCTTTATAAATCTTTGAAGCCTCTTGGTAGTCTTGTCCTTCTAACCAATCCACTTCACTTAAAAGCAAATTCTTATAAATAAAAAGTGGCTGGTCCATAAAATTTGCGACTTTATTATACATTATAGCATGTTGCTTTACCACATCGTTTAAACTTTCAGAATAATAAAGTGGCGATTCAATATAATGCTCATTATATTTACTCACTTCTCGAACCGGAATTAATTTATTTTGTGTCTGATTAAAATAAGACACATACTTCGTCAAAAAGTAATCTAACCGCGTTTGCCATTTGACTAAAAAGCCTCTACCATAAAATTGATCGGCATAAGCCGTTTCAAATCCCGTTTGAAAACTACCATCATATAAACTTTCAAGCGTTATCTTTGGGAAACTAGCTAATTCTCGATATTCAAAATCAACCTCCGTATTTTTAGGAGCGAATAACATCAAACCATTCACTAAAACTAGAGCTCCAAAAAATACAATAATAAATACACTATTTCTTATCTTTTCAAAACGCATCGCTTCGCCTCCCCTAGAAACGGAAATAAATAAAAGGATTAAATGTCGAATCTAAAAGTGACATGACACATAAAACAAATAACATCCCAAGCCCTAAATCTCCGATTAATTTAGTCACTTCACCTTGTTTTAAGAATTTTCTCGCTAGTTTAGCAATCAAAGGCGTTGCCCCAACTAAACCAACTACTAAGTATGGCCAATAATATTGAATATCTAACATTAGAAAGATATCCCACTTCATTAAAACCTTAAAATCAAACATCGACTTTAGATAGGCTCCTAATTGTACTAAATTCGTAAAGCTGAAAATAACCCATCCAATTAAAAATAAAACAATCGCATAAATATGTTGAATCAGACTTGGAAGTCTTTCAAGCCACTTCAATAAAACATACTTTTCAATAATTAAAATAACGCCAAAGTACAATCCCCATAAAATAAAGTTCCAACTCGCACCATGCCAAAAACCTGTTAAAAACCAGACAATTAAAATATTACGAATGTGTTTTAAAACAGTTCCTCGATTTCCTCCAAGTGGAATATAGACATAATCTCTAAACCAGGATCCAAGTGAAATATGCCAACGGCGCCAAAATTCTGTCATACTTTTTGAAATATAAGGATAATTAAAATTCTCGAGAAAATGGAACCCAAACATTTTCCCAAGCCCAATGGCCATATCACTATAACCTGAAAAATCATAATAAATGTGCAAGGCATATGCGATAATTCCAATCCATGAAATAATTAAACTCAACTCATTTTGATGTAACACTTGAATTTGTGTGGCTAATAATCCAAGCTTATTAGAAATCAGTACTTTTTTCATTAATCCAACGATAAATCGCCTCAATCCATTCGAAACATTTTCAAGCGTCTCTTGTCGTGAACTTAATTCTTTTTCAATTGTTGAGTAACGGACAATAGGTCCTGCAATCAACTGTGGGAATAATGCAACATATGTTGCTAACCTTAAAAAACTCTCTTGAACTTTTACACGACCACGATACACATCAATAGTATAGGACATACTTTGGAAGGTATAAAAACTAATTCCAATTGGTAATGGCAAGTTAAATGGTTGAAGATTTAAATGGAATATAAAATTAATATTTTCAATCATAAAATCACAATATTTGAAGAAAAATAAAACAACTAAATTAATGATAACACTTGAAATTAAAGCTTTTTTAGCCCCTGTATTATCTTTTCTTTGTAAACATCGCCCGACCCACTCGGCATGATAAAAGTCATTCATCGTTGATAAAATCATTAACAAGACGTAAATAGGCTCGCCCCATGCATAAAAAATTAACGACCCAATCAAGAGAACTAAATTCCGATAGACACGATTTTTACTTAAAAAATAAATTCCAATAATTAACGGAAAAAAGCAAAACAAAAACGTAAAACTACTAAATACCACCTAAGTACCCTCCTACCTTCATTTCAAAACTCTTGCAAAATAGATGGACATAAGAAAAAAGATTGCCCGTCTTCGGGCAAATCTTTTTATCCTATCCCCTTTTTATAACTGAAAAGACTTTTGCAAATCCCCAATAAGAGAACGAATTCATCATTCTAAAGTAAAGATGCTTCTTATCTTTCTTTTTATTTAAATAGTGATTTTTCTTCCAATTTGGAAAAGTTTCATTCAACAATTTCCACCCATTTGATAACACATACTTTCGTTCTGTCTTATCTTTAATTTGTGCCGCTCGCAAAAATGAACTTCCTAAAAAATATTTAATAAACAAATATTCTAATTCTTCATGATAAGATTCAATCAAATCATGTTGTTTAAAATAATCATAAATTCCTGAAAAGACCTCTAACATATCACGCACACGATGATTATGAGTATGTGTAATCGATCCTGTGCGTTGAACGTAATAAACAAACGGTTCTCCAACAAATCCAAAACGTCTGATATGTGGCGCTAATCGAATTAAAAGAGAAGAATCTTCATAGCGAAGCCCCGTTGGAAACTTAATATCGAGTGAATTAAACCAACTTGTTTTATAAATTTTAGTCCAAAGTGTCGCAATCATCTCCGTCATATACTCACGGTTATCTTTAAATGGCCCATCAGTTGCTTGTACTAATTTATCAGGATACTCCCAATAAAAATTACAAGAGACTAAATCAGCATCTTTTTTAATCGCCTCTTCATACATTTTTTCAAACATTGTTAACTCTACATAATCATCACTATCAACAAACCCAAAATACTCTCCCGTCACTTTAGAAATCCCAAAATTACGAGTATCAGCGATTCCACCGTTTGGCTTAATATAGCTTTTAATGAGATGAGGATATTGTTTTACATAATGATCAATAATGATTTGAGAATCATCAGGAGTTGAATCATTCACCACAATAATTTCAATATCTTGAAGTGTCTGATTCACTAAAGAATCTAAACACTTTTCTAAATACTTTTCAACATTATATACTGGAACAATAATACTTACTTTCGGCATATCGTCACACCCTTAATCCACTTTCTTCAAAGTTTTTTGAAATAGAGTAATTAAACTAAATGCAATAAAGAAGCTTGTTAATAACGTATCTAATACATGTCCACTATAATAAGCTGCTCCAAGTCCTGCTCCAACCGAAACCAGTAACATCCCATTTTCAAATGTTACCATCGATTTAAAGCGACGTAGCATATTAACTCCACATGCTGCCATTAACACAAGGTATGGACCTGTAAAGATGATGGCCCCTAAAATTCCAAGCGTATAGTATTGACGTAGGAAATCTTGTTCAATAATAAAACCACCTTGGCTAACCGTTGAATAACTTGTCCCAAATAATTTTTGTTTAGGCGTTAACATGTCCCACTTATACTCTGCAAATAATTTCTGTAAATCGCGTCCATCTGTACGTACTTCAAAAGGTTGCTCTAAAACATGCTTCCAGAAAACAGGGTCAAATTCAATTTCATAAATATAATCATAATAAGCAGGCATTCCAATCAACCAAGCATTATTACGAACGATATTAATTAAAGCCCAATTATATTCAAATGAATCTCCTTCCATCCCTTCTAGACCACTCGATAAGTCTGGTATCACTTGATTATCCTCACGATTACTTTGAATCTGCACGGCATTCTCTTGTTGATGTTTAATAGCTGGAGAATAAGGGAAGACAAGACTACAAAATGCAATCATAAAGGCCATAAAGGCAAGTGAAACGACTTGAAGACGTCCTTGCTTTAAAAGCAAAATAATGAGATAGCCAATAAATGCAATCACAGCAACGGCAATAGTACCAAGGGTTGCCACACGAGTTCCAACAATCATCATGCAAAGAGAATGAATCACAATTAAAATCATGACTGGCCACTTACGTTTAACTTCATATAGGACCTTATAGAGCAAAGGGAGTAACGTAAACAATAAAGCTCCGATGACATTTGCTTCTTGGAAAAATCCCTTTGATGTTAACTGAGTGGCCTTATACTGTTCATATCCCCCCATAAACCAAGAAATAAAACTTGATTGCGTGTACCCACCATAACTTCCTTTTGAAATGGCCAATAAATCTGTGATAAAAATCACACCACAAACGAACGTAGAAACACATAAGATGACGCGATTAAATGATTTTTCACTAAAGTTGGCCATCCAAACAACATACATCAAAACAAATGGTAATGTCATGGTTAAAATATACTTCAACTCAATTCCCGTTAAAAACTGATAATTAGCAGGCAAGAATAAATCTAAATTTTTCGTTGAAATAAAATGTAAAACAACATAAGCTATCCAAATGATTGCGATAATAGCGGCCCCAATAAACGTACGCTTCTTATGCTTGTCAACCAAAATAAAGGCCCCTACTGCAAGCAACGGCAAAATAAGAAATCTAACAATCGTTGATGGAACAATTAAATGATATTGCTTTAAAAAATCATTCAATAAATAATCTAAATCAACCAATGGCTGAATCACTAAAAAAATAAAGACTAAAATCCCATAAAAACTTGGACTTTTAATCATCGATTTTAATTGATTTAACATACTACTCCTCCACAATCTCTTTAATCTGCTCGACGATTTGGTTATTATGATAATGATACGTCAACAAGTGTGCTTCCATCACATTGAGCTGCTCTGGATGTTTAATTAAGTCTTTCATCCCTTCATAGAAGGAGTTTTCATTGTTATCAACAACAATCCCATATTCATTATTTTTCAACTGCTCTTCAATACCGGCCACCTTTGTTGCTAACACAGGTGTCAAACAAAGTAAAGATTCAAATACAACGGTTGGCAATCCTTCATAACGTGATGGCAATAAGAAACAATCGGCAAGTTTAAAATATGGAAATGGATTTTCACGATAACCAATTAGCTTAAACGTCTCCTCAACTTGATAAGCCTTAATTTTTTGTTTTAAAACTGCTTCATCCTCTCCACCACCAATAATCATAATATGATGCAATAAGCCTTCTTGTATGAGTCGATGATGGATCTCGAGTAAGCGATCATATCCTTTTTGATCTACTAATCGCCCCACACTGATAAATGTCAAAGCTTCTTGTTTAAAAAATGTCGAACGAGTTTCATCAATCTCCACATTGTATTTTTGCTTAATTAAGTCTTCTTGAATAATATTATGAATCACTTTAACAGGTTTGCTTAATTCAAATACTTCTTGATAGGAAGCCGCAGCAACCTTTGATACTGCGACTTGCTCATCCATTAAGGATAACGTCTTCTTAAGCAATGGCATGTAATTAGATGAGAAATTTTGAACTTTATAATCTAAATGAACCCAATTTACTTTTTTCTTACTATTTCCATTGGCAACAAAAATTGTACAAAAACCTTCTTTAAAAGCAATCTCAACATCATAAGAATCAAGTTTCATTTTTTTTCGTTCACGCTTAATTTTATTTCCAATCATTCCGGCCTTCATTAAGAAAACCAGATATAGTTTTCTAGCTATCAAAGCTAAATTTTTAGATTTAATTAACTGTCCGAGGGGTAAATCAATGACACTAAAAAATTTAGAGCCTTCTAAGACTCGCACTTCTTTCGGCACACCCTTTAGCATCTCACCATGCTTATGAAGGACAAGTAAATCTATTTCATAATCTGTCGTCTTAACAAGTGTTGTCAATAAATTATTCAAAACACGTGCTACTCCGCCAACGACCATCTCATCATTAACAATTAAAATTCTTTTTGACATTTTCTCACTTCCGATCATATAACCATAACACTAGTTTAAATTGACGTAAATACAATAAATACATTAAAACTTTCTCTTTCTTACTATAAGTATTAATATACTTATTCTTGATCCATTTTGGATATTTACTACTTAAAGTGGTAATATTCTGATTTAAAAATACTTCACGTCCATTTTGATACTCTCTAATGCGTTGCGTCGTTAATTTAGCCCCATGCTCGACAAACATATAATTAACCTCATCAAGACAAGGAATTTTATTTTTGACAACGTAAGACTTGACTAAATCAAGAGCACGATAGATATCAAAAATTTTATCAGAAGGTGTATGCATAATAGAGCCCGCACGTTGAAAATAGTTATAAAAAACATGATTAACTTTGACGATTTTATTCGCCTTGGCTAATACGATCGGAACACATCCTAAATCTTCATACCATAATCCTTTTGGAAACTTAACATCATCAAATAATGAACGTTTAAACAGTTTATTACACGCACTATTATTAATAGTAATGATTAAAGGATCATTTGAAACATTCGTTTCAGTAAACTCTCCTCCTGGAACAAACTTTGTCTCACCTGATTCATACACATACTGCATATCACAAACAACGACATCAGCTTGCTTCTTTACGACTTGCTGATACATAACCTTAAACATATCTGCCTCTACCCAGTCATCACTATCAATAAAGGCAACATAATCCCCATTTGCATGTGCTAATCCATAATTTCTAGCATCTGCTAAGCCACCATTCTTTTTCATCAATCCAATGATTTTCCCGGGAAATTTCTTTTGATACTCCTCTACGATATCTTGCGAATGATCCGTACTTCCATCATTCACACAAATAATCTCAATCTCCTTCATCGTTTGATTAACAAGTGAAGCTAAACATTTATCTAAATACTTCTCAACATTATAAATTGGGACAATCACACTTAATTTTGCTATCACGTTATCACACCTATTTCAATAATTTCTGCTTGATAAAAATAAAACTCTTCAATAATTTAATTTGTTTATGCCCAAGCAATTTTAAGATAAAACGATCTTTCTTCGATAAACAACTTAAATATTGATTACTTAACCATCCAGGATAATGACGATTCATATGGTCAATAGCCTCTTTAATATATGTTTCTCCATCTTCAAGTTTTAAAAAGCGCAGACAACTAAATAAAGCTAGATTTTCAATTGATAAATAGGCTAACTCTTCCATGTACTCGTCAAAAATTCCTTGCTGCTTATAATACGACTCTATCGAATCAATCGCTTTATAAATATCTAAAACTTTTGGATTAACTGTCGACATAATAGACCCTTCACGTTGAATGTAATGAACAAAGGCTTCATTGACATATGCAATATGATGACATTTTGGCATAAATTTAGCGGTCGTCGCTAAATCTTCATACCATAATCCTTTGGGATAACGAATATTTGTCTTTGTAAACAGCTCCGTCTTATAAAGCTTATTCCAAGCTGATGCAGGACTTAACAATAAATTTTTAAAGGGATTATCCGCTTGTTGACGCAATCCTTGAATATAATTTGAAACACCACGGTCTTCCCATTCCATTAAAAAGTCAGATACAACCAAATCAGCATTCTCTTCCTTTGCTTTTTGATATAGTTTCTCATACATCATTGGCTCAATCCAATCATCGCTATCAACAAAACCAATATACTCCCCACGTACATAAGATAAAGCATAATTTCTAGCATCACTTAACCCACCATTTTCTTTAATTAATGGTTTAAATAAATGAGGGTATTTTTTGACATACTCATCAATAATTTGTTGAGATTGATCTGGACTTCCATCATTTACAACAATGCATTCTATTTCTTTTAATGTTTGATTCACAATCGAATCTAAACATCTTGGTAAAAACTGCTCCACATTATAGACTGGAAGGATAATACTTACTTTTACCACTTTTTTCACCACCTGACTAAACTAAGATTTAAATTTATAAAATAACTTTAATGTCATTTTTGACTCATAGATTGAAGCTCTTAATTTTTCTTTAATTGATTGATTCGCTTTTTGTTGTTGATAATATTTATTATTTGTCCAGCCTTTAAATTCTTGCTGTAAATAATCATAAAACTCATTCATAATTTTAAGTGCTAATGATGAATCTTTAATATGAATGACTTTTTGTAATTCATAAAGGGCTTGATTAATACAAACCATCTCTAATTCATCTTCAAACGTTTTGAATTTATTTAGTTTTTTATAATAATTGATACTAGCTTCCAATGCTAATAATGTATGTAAAATTCTTTCATCATACGCACTTGAAACATTATTTAAACGATTAGCTAAATAATAATATAAGGGTTGATTAATCATCGCGATTTTCTCACAATGTGCTAATAGCATCAACGTAAAGGCTAAATCTTCACTTCGATAGTTTGTTGGAAATAGTAGTTGATTAGCCGTTAAAATTTCTTTTTTAATAAGTTTATTCCAAGGAGCAGGATTAATTTTAAACAGAATCTCTTTGTGATTCATTAAATCAATCGTCTCAGATTCAAATTTTGGTAATGAAATAGCAAATTGTTCACTTGAATCTTCATAACAATCATAATACTCACAAATGGCCACTGAAGCATCAGATAAACGGATTCCTTCATATAATTTTTCTAACATTTCTTCATGTAGATAATCATCTGGATCAATAAAAATAACATAGGGAGCACTCGATAAACTTAATCCTAAGTTTCGTGTTTTTCCAACCCCTTCATTTTGCTTATCCATCACTTTAAAACGAGAATCCTTTTGCTCCCATTCTCTAATTAAAGTTAAGGTCTCATCTGTAGAACCATCATTGATCACTATCACTTCGAAATCTTTGAATGTTTGAGTGACCAAACTTTTAAAACATTTATCAATATATTTTGCGACATTATACGCAGGAATGATAACACTAATTTGACTCACGGGGTTTACACCTACTTTAGCTCATTTTCATCTAAAATTCGACTATATTAAAAAAGATATTTATTCTATAGTTGTAACCATATTTGAACAGAAATAGTCACATTTATCATATCATAATTTAATTCCAATGGAAATATAAACAAAAAAAGCGCATCGAGATTTCGACACACTTTTTACAATTGTTTATTTTTTTAATACAATTCGCTTTGCACGATTAACAAATAATCTAAATTCATTAAAGAATACAAAATATAAGATGCTATGAGCTATTAAAACAATGGTACCTAAAACGGCCGATCCTAGGAACCAAACTAAAATTGATGACGTTCCTGATGAGAATACTAACTTCCATCCCATATAAGAAATGGATCCAATCACAAACATAATCCCTATTCGTCCAAGAACCAGACGATAATAATACCAAGGTGATAAGTTAAAAACACGTGGATAAACTAAATTGACTGTCATAAAGAAATCAAAAATAAACTGAGACAAGAATGTTCCTAATAAAATCCCAGTAATTCCAAAGTTTTTAATTAATACTAGAGAAATTAATAGATTAGCTATTGCAGTGATGTAAGCAATTTTTTTAGTCTCTTTAAATAAACCATTCACATTTCTAACAACTAATAATGGTTCTCTTGACACCAAATAAAATAAATTTACACTAAATAACAAGACTGCGAATAATGAAAGAATATATTGCTCCTCTTTCATCCATAACATCATAAAATCTCTCATGACAACAAATAAAATACTACAAATCACTGAACTTAAGAAAAAGGCAAAATTCGTATATTCCAAAAATGTTGCATATTTATGTTCTTCATTCTCATTTGAAAATAAATTTCCAAAACTATCAATTGGCGCTTGCACAATGCTAAATAAAATCTTTTGTAAACTTGAGCAAATTAAATTATAAGCATTATAAATATTCGTCACTGAAGTAGCAACAAAGACACTTAATAAAATAGGATCCGTATTACTTAAGACCACACCCGAAATTTTATGTGCAAAGACATGTTTTGTATTTTCAAGAGCTGATAAGTCACGTTCTTCATGATTATTCTTTAAATAAGGATATAACTTAAGAGATTTCTGTCTAGAATAAACATATGTTGCAATGGTTAAAAGTCCATCGACTAATAAAACAATCGCTAAATCTACTTTCAGTAACGCAAGCACAACGACTAAAACAGAGCGAATAAACGTAATGAATTGAATTCCGATATTAATTTTATAATATTGTTGATCAGATTGAACGACAATATTCGGTCCCATTAAAAAGTAAGAAATCACCACTGGAATCAATAATAAGAAATAAATCAAGTAGATCGTCCCACTTGGAATCGGATCCGCTTTACTAATAAATAGCGGAGAAACAATTCCTATAATTGTTCCAAGCACTAAAATGATAATTCCCATCCATCTAAATAAATAGACAGCCCCATTATATAATTCGGTTACCTTTTTATGATTTTTATCAGCCAAGGGTTTATATAATATTTGCTGAAATGCCATTCCAAATCCACCTTCAACTAGATTTAAAACAGCCATAATTTGTAATAATGTCGAATAAAGTCCGTTAATTGAACTACCATAGATACTAGAAAATAAACTAAATTTAACAAAACCTAAAATAGGTAAAATTAAATTTGGAATTGTTGTTGCTAGCATATTAAAAAACGAATGTTTCGTTCTCATCTCATCACTCCTAACACAATCTTTCCTTTTATTTGACTAGAAAGACATAATTTAATAAAAAGGTGTATCGTCATTAGGATACACCTTTTTGATTTAAGTATTAATATTTTAACTAAGATTGTGGCGCTGATGGTTGCTCTGTACTCACACAAAGTGGATCATCTGGATTCTCATCACAGAAATTTGGAGCCGGTACCTCAGGTTCTGGATCAGGTGTTGGTGTTGGATCCGGTGTTGGTGTTGGATCCGGTGTCGGTGTTGGATCCGGTGTCGGTGTTGGATCCGGTGTCGGTGTTGGATCCGGTGTCGGTGTTGGATCTGGTGTAGGTTCAACACCTAATGAAACAACAACAGTAATATGACCTGAACTTACGCTTTGACCTACTCCAGGTGAATAAGAAATAATCGCTCCTTTTGTAACCGTTGCGCTATACTGCTCTTGTTTTGAAACTGTAATTGAAAGTCCTAATTCGGCGTTTTTCTGACTAATATACGAAACGAACTCTTCGTATGTTTTGCCAACATAATTATCTAGTGTCACTGATGCGACTCCTTTAGATTTATATACATTAATTGAAGAATTCGCATTAATCACTGTTCCAGCAGAAACATCAGATACCCAAAATCCCGCTGATACAGAAGAGAACTTATCATCTGTAAAGTTAACTTTAACGGATACTTTATTTGCCCAATTATTAATTTGGTCTTTTGACCAACCTAAAGCATTGAAATCTGGTACCGTAATATAATCCATCACGGTTACTGTTAAACTACTAATACTATCTTTTTTCGTATAAGCTTTAACACTTTGAGACGTCACATACCCCGCTTTGGATGGATCATATCCTGAATCTGACCACGAAATTTTATTAATCGTAATCGGAACGCCTGCTGAAGATGCCCAGTTTTGAGCCATTTGTGCTGTATACTTCCCGCCTACCATATCAGGCATCATACTGCGACACTCTTCAGCATTTTGATTAGCTGAATCTGTACAATCTAATCCTTTTTTAATCACACTTACTGAAATAGATGATACTTTAGACGCAATCGTATTTGCTTTAACACTTTGATAAATAACTTGATTATTGGCAGCAGATGAGATATAACCACTATCTCCCTCTTCAACATAATTCACATCGATACTGATCCCATTTTGTTTTGCCCAAGACGTTACTTCGCTTAATACCCATCCTTCAGAAACAAAATCTGGAACTAATTCTGGCATTTCTGGAATATCAGGTGATGCTTCATTATACCATGACTGTACCCATGTCACACCATAATGTGGTGAAAATGGTGTATAGCTAAATGTATACTTTATTTCAGGTTGAATTTCTTCTAAGTTAATTAACATATTTTTTTTAGCATCTGCAACTGCTCCATCAAATGGAAAGGCATAATTTAAAATATCTCCACGAAATTCGTTATAAACATTACCGAAAGTGGCACTAATAACCATATTTTTAAAATGAATGTAATTCATTGGATTGTTACTTCCATAACTTGTTACTGTATCTAATGCATATTGGAATGACGATGTAATTTGATTCATTGAGATATTTGTTTCAATATTATTTCCAAGCACTTCAATGACTTTTAATACTTCATTAATAGAATTCATTTCAGTTAACATCTGGCTGATAGCTGCTCGAATAACCTCTTGTTGGCTTTCCGCACGTCCAAGATCGCCATTAGCTAATGTTTTTCGATGTCTTGCTAAAGCAAGTGCCTGCTCTCCATCTAAAATTTGATATCCTTGTTCAACATATACGATATCATCTCCCCAATTACGATCACTATTTTGCTCAATAATCGTTTGTGGAACATACATATAAATTCCACCAATGGCATCGATTAACTCAACAAATCCTTTAAAGTTAATTTTCACGTAATATGGAATATCAATATCAAACCAATTTTCTACTGTTTCAATCACACAGGTTGTTCCACCATTATTGGCATGGTTAATTTTGTCCTTCATGTTGTTATAACATGGAATTTCAACATAAGAGTCACGAGGAATTGAAGTCATCGTCACAGATAATTTTTGTGGATTAACCGTCGCTAAAATTAAGGAATCTGCACGTGAATTTGCATTCAATCCTTCTGTTTCAGAGTCAACTCCCATTAATAAAATAGAGAATGGCTGATCAACTAAAGAATCATAATTTTTATTTGATTCCACTGTAACCTCTTGCTTAATAACTGTTTCGATGTTGGCTAAAACAGTCGTCTCTGTCGAAATATTTTCATAACCTAATTGATCGGAAAAAATCGTGGTATAATTATCCCCAATAATAATGGCATCAACGTCTCCTTGATATAAATCGTGAATTAAATCAAATGGCATATCATATGTTTTCACTTTTTCTTCAGATAACTCATTTTTATCTAAAAATGTATTAATACTTTCTACAACTTCTTCTTTAGTAATATTTAAGGTCCCAATTGTTTTTCCTTTTAAATCATCAAATGATTTAATGTTTGAATCCGTCATTGAAACTAAACTATAGTTAATCACGGTTTCTTGTGTTGTCATATTATTTAATGATTTATACACTTTCATATTCACATATCCAAAGTATGAAGAACAAATAATTGATACAATTGCAATCACACTTGTCACTAAAATTCCAATCCCTTTATTTTTGTTTAGACAATACATCCCAAACATCAATAAAGATAAAAAGGCAAAAATTAAAATTAACGACACATTGATTCGAAGAGAACTATTGAATCCAGAATATTTATTGATATAAACAATATTTAAGACAATTGGAATAATTAAAAGTGATAATAATAAATACTTAACAATCGGCTTTTTTAATATATTTTGCAAGTTACTCATTTCTCCTCACCTCCACTACTGAATTTCAATTAAAACTAATTGATTTTCTTTTTCAACAACAATAAATCCTGTTTCTGTTGGAAATTTTGATAAATCTAACTCATCACTATCTGTATATGTCCATTCTGCATAAACATATGTCCCATCCATCTCTGTTCCGTCTGGCATTGTGTAGACATAGTTAGGATCAACCCCCGTTACCTTAACATTTGCTACTGTTAGCAATTGATCGGCACCGAACTCTTCAATATAGTAATCTAGATATAAATAGAAGACATCTACTGCTTTATTTCTAAAATCTGAACGATATAACGGATACACAAATTGTAATCCACCTACATCGTTACGTCCTCCTTTATTAGACCAAGTAAAGAAATCGGCAATGAAATTTTTAACAACAGACTCTGCATAAGCTGATTCAGTTTCTGGAGTCCATGACTCTTCAAAGGCTGTTTGATTCTCAATTAATTCATCATAAATTTCTTTTTGATATTCTGTAGCTGTTTCACGTAACGTATAATCAACAACGTCTTGGGTCACATCAATAATTCCTATATTCGTATTCACATCATTTCCTACTGTACTTTTATCTCCTTTTAACTGAGTGATTAAAATAACTGCAAGAACAATTGTAGTGATTGTAAAGATTCCCCCGAAAACTAAAAAGGGCTCTTTTAACAGCTTATTTAGCTTCATTTTCTTCACCTTCTCTTTCCTTGATTACCGAAGCATATTGACATGTTTTTTGATGCATATCGCCTTCATAAATTAATTCATCCGTATACACACCACTTGCCCCATAGTATAACAATTCTTCTAGTGTGACATCATCATTAATGGTATGGAAGAACATTGGTTTTTTTAGATACTGCAATTGATTTAAAAGATCAAATCTTGGATCTCCCCATAATGAAGCAAAAAATTGTGGCATCGTTACAAATACAATTTCTTCATTTTCATTAATAAACTCAATGACTTCATAATTCGAGCGATGAGTTTCCTGATACATGGTATAGATATAACGATCGAATTCATAAATTTCTTCTACCATATCGAACATTTCAAGCGTATAAAGTTGTGGAATAATTCGAGATAACAAAGTCTCATCAACTGCCGTTACCTGTTCAACAATAGCAGTAAATGATTGTTTTACACTGTCTTCATCTGCCCATTTTGTATCTGTAACAAATACCACATCATCATACTCTTGTAATAATTTAATGATATCTTCAAAAGTCATGGGGCTATATTGACCATTGATTTTCATACTTAAAAATTGTTCTAATGTTGGAACATATTCATCACGTTCATTTTTTTCAATCGATGATAAATCAATTAAGTCGAGTTGTTCAAATCGCTCATAATCGCTTTCTGACCACTCATGACGGGCAACTAATTCTCCATCACTCGTAAAGAGTAGGTCTACTTCGAAAACTCTAAATCCTTTATCATAATTATCTTTAAATGCTTCAATAGAATTTGTATAAGGATACCCATCAATTCCGCCCATTGCATGAGCAATATATACTAATTCTTCTTTAGACATAGGGGTTGTTAAATGCTCAATATCCATTTCATACTTACAAAGCATATCTGAATAATCGGTAATAACGGCTTCATATTCATCTAACATTGTATTTTGTGTATGACTTTTTTCTTCAAGTTGCTTAATGGTTTGATCCATCATATAAATTAAAATGGCTAATCCACACGCTGTAATCCCCAATAAAACGCCCAATATGATTAGCTTATTTTTTTTGATATACTCTTTCATACTAACCCCCTTCTAAATACATACTATTTAATTGTACATTATTTAACTAAGAATGCAAATATTGAAAATCGTAATTAAGTAAAAAAATACATTTTTATACATTTTCCATTACATTCCACCATTTTTTGAAATTAAAGCAAATCCCTATTACATAAAAAAATCTCCTCATGATGAGGAGATTTTTAGTTCTATTTCTTTAATTGAATGTGTAATTCAGTTAACTGTGCCTCGCTTACGCGTCCTGGTGCTTCTGTCATTGGACATGTTGCCGATGCATTTTTAGGGAATGCAATCACATCACGTAAACTTTGTGATCCTGTTAAAATCATCGCGATTCGGTCAAGACCTAATGCTAAACCACCATGTGGAGGTGTTCCGTATTTGAAGGCATTCATTAAGAAACCAAATTGTTCTTCAGCTTCTTCTTTTGTAAATCCTAATGCTTCAAACATACGAGATTGAATATCAGGACGATAAATACGTAATGATCCTCCTCCTAATTCATATCCATTTAATACGATATCGTAAGCTTGAGCTTTCGCATTATGAGAATCTGTATCGAACGTATCTAATGTATCTAAACTTGGCATTGTGAATGGGTGGTGTGCTGCAAAGAATCGTCCAGCTTCTTCATCATATTCGAATAATGGCCAGTCAATCACCCATAAGAAGTTAAATTTTGATTCATCAATTAATCCTAATTCTTTAGCTAAATGTAAGCGTAATGCTCCTAAGCTATCTGCTACGACTGCTTTTGTATCAGCAACGAATAATAATAAATCCCCAATTTCAGCATTTGTAGCAGCTTTAATTGAAGCCACTTCGTCTTCATTAAAGAATTTCGCGATTGGACCATTGAATCCTTCTTCGACTACTTTCACCCAAGCTAATCCTTTAGCTTTATATTTTTTAACAAAGTCAGTTAATTTATCAATGTCTTTACGTGAGAAGCGTTCTGCTGCGCCTTTCACACATAATGCTTTTACTTCATTTCCTGCTTCAACCGTACTTGCAAAGACTGAGAATCCACAGTTAGCTACAACATGATTTAAAGGTATTAATTCCATTTCAAAACGTGTGTCTGGTTTATCTGATCCATAACGTCCCATTGCTTCTTCATAGCTTAAACGTGGGAATGGACGCGGAGTATCTAACCCTTTAACATCTTTCATCATCTTAACTAACATTTCTTCAACTAAATTCATAATTTCTTCTTGTGTTAAGAATGAGGTTTCGATGTCAATTTGAGTAAATTCAGGTTGACGGTCAGCACGTAAGTCTTCATCACGGAAACAACGTGCTACTTGATAATAACGTTCAAATCCAGATACCATTAATAACTGTTTGAAAATCTGTGGTGATTGAGGTAAAGCATAGAATTCACCTTCATGAACACGACTTGGAACTAGATAATCACGTGCTCCTTCTGGTGTTGATTTATTTAAATATGGTGTTTCAACTTCAATAAAGTCTTGACTATCTAAATAACTACGAACTGATTTTAAAATGTTATGACGTAAGATAAAGTTCTTTTGCATCATTGGACGACGTAAATCTAAATAACGATATTTTAAACGTGTATCTTCTAAAGCATCTGTTTCATCTGCAATGATTAAAGGTGTCATTTCTGCCTCTGAGATAATGGTTAGTTGTTCTAAAACAACTTCAATATCCCCTGTTGGCATATTTGGATTTTTACTTTGACGTTCTGCAACGATCCCTTTAACGGCAATAACATATTCATTACGAACTTTATTAGCCACTTCTAGTACTTCAGGGCTAACTGTTTCTGGATTTGCCACTAATTGTGTCATTCCATAACGGTCACGTAAATCAATGAAAACTAATCCTCCTAAGTTACGAGATTTAGCAACCCAACCTTTTAATTCAACTACTTGACCGACATTCTCAAGTCTTAATTCTCCATTATTATGTGTACGATTCATAAAATTTTCACCTCTTCTTAATGTTGACATCCGCATCCATGACCATTTCCACCGCAACACTCATGATCATCTCCATGACCATGTCCTCCACAGCACTCATGTTCTTCTTCTTGATGATCGTGGCATCCACCACCACAACATCCTCCATGTTGATGGTTACGTTGTTGATCTTCGATAATATAGTCAATAACAAATCCTACTGGAATACTTTCTTGTGTACCTGTTTGATTATTTTTAATATTAATCATCCCATGTTGTAACTCTTCATCACCTAAAATCGCTGTGTAACGTGCATGATAGCGGTCGGCTTGTTTAAATTGACCTTTTAAGTTTTTACCTAAATAGTCTGTTTCACAAGCAAGTCCACGGCTACGTAAATCGAGTAATAAACGTGATCCAAATACTTTTGCATCTTCCCCAAGAGTAATTAAGAATAAATCAACCGCGTCTTCACCTGCTACTTGAATATTCTCAGCTTCAAGTGCTAATAATAGACGTTCAAGTCCCATACCAAATCCAATAGCAGGAACAGTTGGTCCTCCAAGTTCAGCTACTAACTTGTTGTAACGTCCACCACCACATAATGTATTTTGTGAACCAAATCCTTCAATCTCAGCTTGAATTTCAAAAATAGTATGCGTATAGTAATCAAATCCACGAACTAAGCTTGCATCATACTCATATTCAATTCCCATTGCTTTTAAATATTTTTGTACATTCATAAAGTAAGCTTTATCTTCTTCAGTTAAATGATCAATCATTTGTGGTGCTGATTGCATAATTTCTTTATTGCGATCAACTTTACAATCCAAAACACGTAATGGATTTTTTTCTAATCGAACTTGGCAATCTGCACATAATTCTTCTTTATGCCCTTCAAAATGAGCAAGTAAAGCAGCACGATAATTTTCACGACTTTCAGTATCTCCAAGAGAGTTTAACTTAACTTTAATATTACGAAGTCCAAGAACTTTATATAAAGTAACAGCTAACGAAATAACTTCGGCATCAATTGATGGATCCGCGCTTCCAAATACTTCTGTTCCAAATTGAATGTGCTGACGATAACGTCCTTTTTGTTGACGTTCATAACGGAACATTGGTCCAATATAAAACATTTTTTGTACCATTTGGTCCGCATACATTTTATTTTCAATATAGCTACGTACAACACCGGCTGTTCCTTCCGGACGTAATGTCATCATACGGTCACCACGGTCTTTAAAATCATATGTTTCCTTTGACACAACATCAGATGTTTCACCGGCTGAACGATGATACAATTGTGTACTTTCAAACATTGGGGTACGAATTTCTTTGTAATTAAAGATTGAACAGATTTCGCGAATTAAACTTTCAACATTTTGCCAACGAGCACTATCTTTTGGTAAAACATCATAAGTCCCTTTAGGTTTATTAAAATTCATTCTTTTAGCTCCTTTCATAGCCTTACATAATAAGCAATAATCGATGTCGGACACGGGTTATACTTAACTTTTTTAAAATTAAGTATAAAAAAAGTCCTTAGATTTAATCTAAGGACGTTATATACGCGGTACCACCTTAATTGTAGTTATCAAATAACTACCACTTGAAACGTTAACGCCGTCTACGGATATCCCTACTTAAAGTTCAGGACATCTTCTCACAAGTGTCTTTCCTTAACTTACCCGTCGGAGCTTCCAGCCGTGACTCCGTTCTCTAGTTCGTTATCGATTAAGGCTCTTTCTTGATCATCGAATTTATTTTTATTATTGACTATTTACTTCATTATAATACATTTTTTCTTAAGATTCAATAATTAAAGTCGTCGGACCATCATTGGTAAATTCTACATCCATCATCGCACCAAAAACACCTGTCTCGACGGTTAACTGGTACATATTTCGTAAGATATCATTAAACTGGTCATATAAAGTTTTTGCGACTTCAGGACGAGCTGCTTCAACAAAACTTGGGCGATTCCCTTTACGCGTGTCTCCATATAATGTGAATTGAGAAACAGATAAAATAGATCCTTGAATATCTTTCACTGATAAATTCATTTTTCCATCTTTATCTTCAAAAATACGCAAATTAGCTACTTTTTTTGCACAGTATTCTAAATCTTTTATCGTATCTTCGTGTGTTATTCCGACTAATAACAATAATCCTTTATCAATCGATCCAACAACTTCCCCTTCAACGATTACTTTTGCCAATTTTGCACGTTGTACGACTACTTTCATTTCTACACTCCTATTACTGTATAATACGTTCTACACTAAAGACATCTTTAACACGCTTAATTGTATTAACAATACTGATGAGCTGCTCCACATTACGTACAGATAATGATAAATTGATAATGGTTGTGTCATTAGCAGATACAGCATTCAATTCCGAAATATTCGTATTTAAAATTGTCAATTTTTGAATCACATCGCCAAGTACATTTTTACGATCAAGTGCTGTGATTCTAATTTTAGCACTAAATGAATTTGAATGCTCATCATCCCACTCAACTGGAACAATTCTTCCATTGGTTTTGATATTATGACATTCAGCATGGTGAATCGTAATCCCGCTACCTTTTGTAATATATCCAACAATCGGATCACCTGGCACCGGGTGGCAACATTTCCCAATCCTTAAATCAACATTATCTAATCCATCTACAATAATACCAAAACGATTTTTTGCTTTTTTACGATGCTCTTCTTTAATCTTTGCCGCCTCGTTAATTTGTTGAATGAGTTCACTATCATTGACTTCCTTACCATCTGCGAAATATCGTTCAAGCATTGTTTTAACGACTAAGCGACCGCGACCAATTTGGTAATAAAGCTCTTCTAGTTTATCAATACTTTGCTTTTTATAAGCTGTTAATAATTTTTTAATATCTAAATCACTTAACGATAAATCTTTCGAAGCTAATTCTTTTAGGAAAGCCTCTTCGCCTTTATTGACATACTCTTCGCGTTTAATACGATTAAAGTACTGGCGAATTTTATGACGTGCTTGTGAAGTCTGAACAATATTTAACCAATCTTCACTCGGACCAAAGGAATTTCTTGATGATTTAATTTCAACAATATCGCCGGTTTTCATTTGATAATTTAAGGTAACAATCTTTCCATTCACAATCGCACCCGTTGTTTTATGTCCAAGATCTGTATGAATACGATATGCAAAATCAAGTGGGGTAGAACCCGGTGGAAAATCAAAGACGTCTCCATTTGGAGAAAAGACATACACATTCGCATTAAAGATATCATCTTTAACGAGCTTCATTAATTTCTCAGCATCATTCACTTCTTCTTGGTAAGCGATTAATGTTTCATACCATTTTAATTTATCTTGAATTTCTTTTTGTTCCTGTTTTGGAGTGATTTGTCTATTTTCTTTATACGCCCAATGAGCAGCAACTCCTTGCTCCGCGATATCATCCATTTCTTTTGTACGAATTTGAACCTCAAAGACATTACCATGTGGTCCAATAATCGTTGTATGTAAGGACTGATACATATTTGGTTTGGGCATCGCAATATAATCTTTAAAGCGATTTGGAATCGGTTTAAAGTGCGCATGGATAATTCCAAGCGCTGAATAACATTCAGGAACAGAATTAACAATTAAACGTAGCGCTAGCAAATCATAAATTTCTTCAAAATCTTTTTCACGCGTCATCATTTTTTTGTACACGCTATAAATATTTTTAATACGCCCTTTAATCTCAAAATTAATTTGATATTCACTTAATGCTGATTTAATCTCGTCTTCCATTTCTTTTATCTGTGCTTCTCGCTCGTGTTTCTTTTGTTTAATTAACTGAGCAATTCGATAAAAATCTTCGGGCTTTAAAAAGCGAAGCGAGGTATCCTCAAGTTCAGCTTTAACACGATACATCCCTAAACGATGTGCAATTGGAACATAAATTTCCATCGTCTCATGAGCAATCGCACATTGTTTTTCCGGCGCTAAAAACTTAAGCGTACGAATATTGTGTAAACGATCAGCTAATTTAACTAAAATAACACGAATATCTTTACTCATCGCAAGTAACATTTTACGATGATTTTCAGCCTGCTGTTTTTCTTTTGATTTATAAGATAATTTTGTTAACTTTGTCACACCATCTACAATATTGGCAATTTCATCATCAAAGAGTTCAGCTATTTCCTCTTTTGTAATATCTGTATCCTCGATAATGTCATGTAAAAGCCCTGAAGCAATGGTACGAGGTCCCGTTTGCCACTTCGCTAAAATATAAGCGACCTCAATGGGGTGGATAATATACGGTTCCCCTGATTTGCGCAATTGCGTCTTATGCTGCTGATACGCAAGTTCAAACGCTTTTTCAATGATGGCAATACTATCCGGATTTTTAATATATGTTTTAGCTTGCTCTAAAACATGGTCAATTGAAATGTCATACCCATTTAGTTGGTACATAATTATTACTCCTACCATTTAATATACTTAATTTATTATAAATCTAAAATCATCTTTTGTTTCAAAAAAAATGATATTTTCGAATTATTTTAGGTGAAAAAAAAGATGATGACCAAATCAACATCTATCACA
Source organism: Turicibacter sanguinis (assembly GCF_013046825.1). Taxonomy (NCBI): domain Bacteria; kingdom Bacillati; phylum Bacillota; class Erysipelotrichia; order Erysipelotrichales; family Turicibacteraceae; genus Turicibacter; species Turicibacter sanguinis. Next base: position 58,943 of record NZ_CP053187.1, read on the forward strand.
AACCGTAAAACTTAACATAATCAATACTATTTTAGCATGATACATACTTTTTTTAGATTTTAACATAAAAAAAAGTAGAATTGCAACAATAATTGCTTCAACTCTACTTAATCTTTTATATTTTTAAAAATTAATATTGCATTAATGAGAAAACGTCATAATTTCCTAAGTGTTTGCGCCCATCTAAATCAACAAGCTCAATTAAGAAAGCACATCCAACTACAATACCACCAAGCTCTTCAATGATTTTAATCGTAGCTTCAACTGTTCCACCTGTTGCTAATAAATCATCAACGATTAAAACACGTTGCCCTGGCTTTACGGCATCTTTGTGCATGCATAATGTATTTGAACCATATTCTAAATCATAGTTAAATGAAACTGTTTCACGAGGTAATTTTCCTGGTTTACGAACAGGCGCAAATCCAATTTTTAATTCATTTGCAACTGGACATCCAAAAATAAATCCACGAGCTTCAGGTCCAACGATTAATTCTGCGTTTTGTGCCTTTGCAAATTCCACCATTTGAGATGTTGCAAAGTTATATGCTTCTCCGTCTGCCATTAACGGTGTAATATCTTTAAACTGAATACCTTCCTTTGGAAAATTAGGTACGTTTGCAACATAATCTTTAAGATTCATGAGTTATTTCCTCCCTAGCGTTAATAAAACTGTTCTTCAATTCACTCCACGTCGTCAATTCAAAAAATTCAAGCATCAAAAGCTTTGATTGTTGAGACTGATACGTTGGAGCTTCTGATAAATCACGCTTCATCTGATAATCGGTTGAAAAAACCGAACCATTTTTTATTATAACAAGTTCTATCTCAAAAAACACCTGCAAAATGAATAATAATTCATTTTTACTAATTCCAATGCGCATAAAGTAACTATACATTTGATCATTTAAATGAATTGGACTGTGTTGTTTGACTAGCTTATACACGGTAATAAATTTTTCTCTCGGTGCAAATGTCACGTGATTTGGTAAAGGAGCTAAAACGATATTTTGAATTGGATGCTCTTTTATAAGTGCCCACAACTGTTCTTTAGAGCTTGGAATTTTATCGATGATTAACGTACTTATTTCTGATGTTTCAGTTACCTCAGAATATAAAGTCGCATGAATAAGCTTTTCCCTATTTTGTTCGTAAACTTGCTTATTTCTTAAATCAAGCAACTGGAACTCATCACATTTAACATCCATGACATGAAATTGAACCGTTCGATTTCCATTCCATTCATTAATTTTAATCTCTCCAATAAAATCAAACAATGTATCAGGCGTTAAATAAATCATTAAATCCGCTTTATTAAACGCAATTGCATCTAGTTGATGAGCCTCATCATAAATCGTAAACTTTAAATGTTGTAACTTATTTCCGATCGCTTTAATATTTTTAACTTTAACCTGCTCAATTCCGATCACTGGAGGACGATTGCCCTCACCATAAGGCGCCAAAACAGCTAAATCCTCAACTAATTCAAGATCAATTTTTTCAAGTGATAAATTTAAGTCTACCCGTTGCATCGGTTGAATCTTAATCCCTCTTAAATCAGCATTTAACTTATCTTCTAACGGTTGAATATTTTCTGGAGCTAACGTAATCCCAGCCGCAAGCGCATGTCCCCCAAAACGTTCGATTAAGTCTTCATTTTGATTGAGTAAATCAAATAAATGATACCCCTCAACCGCTCTTGCCGATCCTTTAACAAATCCATCATGATCATCAGTTAAGACAAAGACAGCTTTTTGCCACAATTTCGATAATCGACCTGCAACAATTCCTAAAATCCCCTCATGCCAGTTCGGTTGATATAATAAAACCACTTTTTTATCTTCTAGTTGTTTTGGAGTCATGAGTGTACTTGCCTGATCTAATACTTTTTGCGTTACTTTTTGACGTTCTAAGTTAAAAGATTCAATTTGTGTTGCAATCAAAGCGGCTTCCATCTCATCATCACTAATTAAAAGTTCAACAGCTAACGCTGCTTCATCCATTCGTCCTGGCGCATTTAACCTTGGACAAATTTCAAATCCGACATTAACTTCATCCACTTCCGATTTATCTATCTTTGCTTCATTCATCAGCGCATTTAACCCGCATAACTCAGTCCGTCTAATCGCCTCAAGTCCACGTTTAACGATATAACGATTTTCGTCACTTAAAGGAACAACATCTCCAATTGTTCCAAGAGCTGCAATAGCAAAATACTCTTCTGATAACCCATCTCCAATTAAAGCTTGAGCTAATTTCAAGGCAACTCCAGCTCCTGATAATTGATGAAATGGATAAGATGAATCTAATTCCGGATGAATAATTGAAAAAGCATTTGGGTGGCATTCCTTTGGTTGATGATGGTCGGTAATAATTAAATCAACCCCGTAAGGAGGTAAAATATCAGCTTCTAATAGACCTGATATTCCATTATCCACCGTTATAATTAACTTATATCCATCTGAAATAGCCTGCATAAAAGCATCTTCATTCGGCCCATATCCCTCATAAAAACGATTTGGGATATAATAATCTACGATGGCTCCTAGCCCTCTTAATGCTCTCATTAAAATAGAAGTTCCTGTTACACCATCAGCATCATAATCCCCATAAATTAAAATTGGCTCTTGATTTTCAATTGCTTTGTTTATACGATCAACACTCTTTTTCATATCCGAAAATAAAAAGGGATCATATAAAGGACCCTCACCGCTTAAAAAGGTGTCAATACTCTTCTCACTCGCTAAGTGACGATTTAAAATGAGTTGTTTAACTTCATCACGAAGATTTGAATTAAAGTCAAGTTCTAACTCCCCGATTGATTCACTCCACTGCCATAAAAAATTAGATTTAAGCAAAATATCTCCTCACCTTCATATTTTATAAAATTCTATCATAGACTTAATCGAAATATTAATTAAGTATAGGTGGATAACTATGAAAAAACAAAGCGTTGCACAAGGAACTTTAATACTCGTTGTAGCCGGTTTAATTACTAAAATATTAGGAATGATAAATCGGATTATTGTGACAAGGTTGTTAGGAGAAGACGGAATTGGTATTTACATGCTAATTTCACCGACATTGATGTTATTAACGACATTCGCAAGTATCGGGCTTCCCGTTGCCATCCCAACCTTAATTTCACGAGCAAACAAGCGACAGAAAAAAATATTATCTGTCTCTCTTATTATTGCGATGGCCTCTAGCCTTTTAATTTCTATCATCCTCTTTTTCACAGCAAAACCATTAGCTGTTTATTTATTAAAGGATGCTAGAACCTATCTTCCCCTCATTTCAATCGGACCCCTTTTATTTTGTGTGTCATTATCGTCCATTTTGAAAGCCTATTTTCAAGGGGAACAAAACATGTATCCCTCAGCGATTTCAACACTTGTTGAACAAATTGTCAGAATTATCATTTGTATCTTCTTTATTAATTGGTTATTGCCTTATGGTGTAATCTATGGCGTTGTCGGGACAATTTGGGCTTCGATTGCAGGAGAATTAGCTTCCATTTTTATTTTAATTGTGATGTTCTTAAACAATATGAGAATTAACCATCGTGGTGCTAATCTCTTACCAACTCGATTAACTTCTCAAAACTTCAAAGATGTTATCGCCATCTCCTTACCCGCAACTGGAAGTCGTTTAATCGGTTCTTTCTCACACTTTCTAGAACCCATCATTGTCGTACAATGTCTCTACCAAATCGGTTATACTAGTGAATCAAGTGCCAAATTATACGGTGCCGTTTCAGGATTCGCCCTTCCTATGCTATTGATGCCATCCTTTATTACGATGGCTGTCACACAATCGATTGTACCTCCGATTAGCCAAGCTTTTGCAAGTAAAAACTTCGAACGAATCCACTCGCATCTCAATGCAGCTTTTCAACTCTCTTTTCTTCCGAGTGGACTTTATACGGTCTTACTGATGATTTTCCCATTTGAATTAATGAAACTTCTATATGGCACAAGTACTGGATCAGACTATCTACTCATCATGGCACCCTTTTTCCTTTTATACTATTTCCAAGGGCCGATGACAGCCAGTTTACAAGCCATTGATGAAGCAAGTCGTGCCATGACGACCACACTTATTTCCTCTATCATCAAAATTATCATGATGGTTGTCTTACTTTTAATCCCGTCTTTAAATATTTACGGATTAATTATCTCTGTTTTATTCAATATCGTCTTTATCACAGGATGGCATTATATTATTATTCATAAAAAAATCGGATATAGTATGGATCTTCGTGCTGTAATTAACGGAACGTTAATTATTGGGATTACCTTTTTACTGGGCCGATACCTATCCGCTACTATGAGCTTCTTCACAAACCCATTTCTCAATATGATATTCATTATGATGATTGTATCGATTGCTTACCTATTTCTTATTGTTATTTGTGGACTTTTTCCAACACAAAAAATGACAACATCCATCAAAACGAAATAACGTTCTTATTATAACATATGTTTCCATGAGATAAAGAAGGATTGCGACTAAAAAACGTTACTGCTCGGTAACGTTTTTTGCATTTAAATCGAGATTTCGTCGTGTTAAACATTGAAGATGCTCACCATCATAAGCTGCATAATACACCTCTTTAACCGAAAAAATCCCCTGATTTTCAAGTTCTTGTTTCACCCAATCTTCATTTTTTTGAATTAAAAATAAATTTTCTTTTTCAATTCCACCTGACGTAATAATTGGTAATGGGTTATATTCAGTTTCTTGTTTTTTAAAGGCAGATAACTCACCATTTGCTTCTAGTATCGCATACTCCACTTCAAATACAGACGAAATATTATTTGTTCTCAATTGAAGCATTAAATCATCAAATGTATAACGTTGTCTACGCATCTCATCTAAATCAACCATGCCATGATGAATTAAAATAGAGGGCTTGCCGTCTACAATCTCTCTCACCTTTTTAAATCTTAATGTAATAAAAGCGGAACAAAACTGTAAAGCCCCTAGAAGACCAATTGCTAACAAGACTTCATGAATGGGACGATTCAAGTTATCAATGGCCATCGCTGCAATCTCAGCCATTAAAACCGATACAACTAAATCAAGTAGCGTCAACTGACCAATTTCCCTTTTTCCCATTAATTTAAATACAATTAACAACACAATATAAAATAAAGTTGTTCGATACACCACAATATAACAATTCGGATCCATAACGTCCTCCTCTTTTTACTTAATCTATTACTAACTTTATTAATGATTCTCATAATCCTGTCGCATCGTTCATAAATTGATTATTGAGATAACATGATTGTATTAGGAGTTGAGAATATGACACAAAAATTAGGACGAGCATTATTATACGGTTTAAGCTTCATTGTTATTAGTATCCTCATACTTGGGTTACTTATAACTACTTTTGCGTATTTTGAATGGCTTTCAGTTGGAGCATTAGAAAAATTAATTTATGCTTCATACGTTGCAATCTTTTTCATCGGATCTGCAGTTGTTGCCAAACAAGTCGCTGAAAAAGGTTGGTTAATTGGGTTAATGATTGCGGCTACGATGATTATCCTGAGCCTGCTTTACTATCTCATTGGAGTAGAATCACCTCTTTCATTTAAATTTGCTATTCGTTGTGTGATTACCTTAGTCATCTGTGTCACTGGAGGAATGATTGGTGTTAATCTTCCGGGAACTAAAAAAAATTAATAAAAAAAGCATAGAACTAAAATTAGTTCTATGCTTTTTTTATTTTCAATTACTACTCAGCTTTACGTGCAATGGCACTACGTTCAAAAGTCCATTTTGCACCTTCATCATTAATTAAAGTAACAGTCGTCTCTTCTAATGCATGAATACGTCCGTGAACACCACCAATAGTCACCACACGGTCACCTTTGTTTAAACTACTTTGCATCGATGCAACAGCTTTACGGCGTTTACTTTCTGGACGAATCATAAAGAAATAAATAATTACCCCTAATAAGGCAAATTGAATAATAAGTACAATCATATCAGCGCTCATTGAACATCTCTCCTTCACCATTCTTAATTTTAAAATTTATGAAAAATAAGATCGTAGTTGATTTCCTACACTTCTATTATAAAAAACTTTCACTTAAAAAAATAGAGAATATTCACATACTTTCAGTATTAAGTCTTTCTATTTTTCACACTAAATTAAATAAATATGTTTAAACTCCAAAATTCATGATAAAAATCGACTTCATCAGTGGGGCCCCGCTTTTTTTATTGTCTAGCAACACTCGCACAATGCTTGTAAAGTTCGAGAAGCTGTTGCAACTCTTCAGTTGCTTCCACCTCCTCTTAGCCCAGTAATTGAGGAAAGCTTTCCAAACTCTAGGTCCCTACTTTCTACGCATTATAGTAGTCCGTCTAATGGAATAAGATTTTTCCTTCAAGAAGGAACAGCCCCACCTACGGAGTAAACCTGACTTCGTCAGGGTGGGGACCCCGCTTTTCTTATTAGAATCCGCGTGATCCTGGTTTGTTTAGTCCGTATTGTTCGAAGAATTCTTCTTTGAAGTCTAGTAAACGATCGTTTTTGATGGCTTCACGGATTTGTTCCATTAAGTTGATTAAGAAGTGTAAGTTATGATAAGACACTAAACGTTGTCCAAATGATTCGTTCGCTTTAATCAAGTGACGAATGTATGCTTTTGTATAATTTTTACAAGCATAGCAATCGCAGTTTGGATCTAACGGAGTAAAATCGCGTTCATAAGTTTTATTTTTAATCACAACACGACCAACTGAAGTCATCGCTGTTCCGTGACGAGCAATACGAGTTGGTAACACACAGTCAAACATATCAATACCTAAAATAGCTCCATCGATTAAATCATCTGGAGATCCTACTCCCATTAAATAACGTGGTTTATCTTTTGGTAAATATGGTGTTGTATACGAAATCATCTTACGCGCTACATCTTTTGGTTCTCCAACTGATACCCCACCAACAGAGTATCCTGGGAAATCCATTTCAACTAACTTTTCAGCACAGTATTTACGAAGTTCTGGGAATTCCCCACCTTGAACAATCCCAAATAACGCTTGCGTATCAGGATTTTTATGAGCATTTTTCCCACGCTCTGCCCAACGAATCGTACGTTCTACTGAATCTTTCATATAGTCATAAGTGGCTGGATATGGTGGACACTCATCAAATGACATGATAATATCTGCCCCTAATGAATTCTGAACACCGATAGAAATTTCTGGTGACATAAATAATGGTGCTCCATTACGATGATCACGGAAGGTTACTCCTTCTTCCGAGATTTGACGTAGTTTACTTAAGCTAAAAACTTGGAATCCACCAGAGTCAGTTAAAATAGCTCCGCCCCAATTCTCAAATTTATGAAGCCCTCCGGCTTCTTCCACAATTTTTTCACCAGGCTGTAACCATAAATGATATGTATTCGCTAAAATAATTTTAGCTCCCATTTTTTCTAACTCTTCTGGTGATAATGTTTTAACCGTTGCTAATGTTCCAACAGGCATAAAAACAGGAGTTTCAAAACTTCCGTGTGGTGTGTGTAATTTTCCATAACGCGCACCTGATTGTTTACATTCATGTATTAATTCATATTTAATCGCCAAGATTGGCACCTCACTTTAACTATCTTAGTTGCATTTTATTCTATAATTAGCATCGCATCTCCAAAACTAAAGAAACGATATTTTTCCTCAACTGCAATTTTATAAGCATTCATCACAGCATCTTGTCCTGCTAAAGATGAAATTAACATAATTAATGTTGACTTTGGTAAATGGAAATTTGTAATCATTCCATCAATCCCTTTAAATTGATACGGCGGATAAATAAAGATATCTGTCCATCCTTCACAAGCCACAAATTTCCCATGATCACGAGCAATGGTTTCAAGTGTACGTGTTGAAGTGGTTCCAACTGTAATAATACGTCCACCTAACTCATGAGTTTGATTTAAAATATCTGCCGTTTCTTGTGACATTTGATAAAATTCTGCATGCATATCATGTTCTTCGACAGAATCTACTGATACTGGTCTAAACGTTCCAAGTCCAACATGCAACGTTACATAAGCAATTTTAACCCCTTTAGCTTGAATTTCTTCAAGTAATTCAGGAGTAAAATGTAACCCTGCTGTTGGGGCAGCTGCTGAACCAATTTCCTTAGCAAAAACAGTTTGATAACGATCACGATCATCTAACTTTTCAGTAATATAAGGTGGTAATGGCATTTCTCCAAGTGAATCTAATACCTCATAGAAAATCCCATCATACATAAATTTGAAAACACGTTTTCCCATATCGCCTGTTGAAATACACTCTGCTTTTAAACGTCCGTCTCCAAATTCAACAATCGTCCCAACTTTAACACGCTTAGCAGGTTTTACTAACGTTTCCCAACAATCTTGTTGTTCTTGTTTTAATAATAAAACCTCAATGCTGGCTCCTGTATCTGGTTTTTGTCCCATTAACCTAGCTGGCATGACCTTCGTATTATTTAATACTAATGTATCATTTGGGCGCAAGTAATTTAACACATCATGAAATACTTCATGTTTTACCTCACCCGTTTTCTTGTTTAAAACCATTAAACGCGATGTATCGCGATCTTTTAATGGAGTCTGTGCGATTAATTCATCGGGCAATTCAAAATCAAACTGATCGACTCGCATAAAACACCAACTTTCTATGTTGCAAAATTAATTTAATTACTTCTTAAATTATCTACCAAATATCGCTTTTTTTCAATCTTTATTTTAACGGATACTCAATCCCTAAATGATGACAAGCTTGTGGTGTAATCACTCGACCACGAGGTGTTCGTTTAATAAATCCCATTTGAAGTAAATACGGCTCATAAACATCTTCAAGCGTCTGTGATTCCTCCCCGATTGAAGCGGCAATCGCTTCAATTCCACAAGGACCACCACCAAAGCGTTCAATAATTCCTCTTAAATACTTATGATCCACATAATCAAGCCCTAACTCATCAATGTCTAAACGATCAAGTGCTAATTTTGCAATATCATGTGTAATCACTCCATTCCCTACTACCTCGGCATAATCACGAACACGACGGAATAATCGATTTGCAATACGAGGTGTGCCACGAGAACGACGAGCTAACTCTAGTGCGGCTAAATCATCCATCTCAATCTCATAAACAATCGCCGTACGCTTAACAATAGAAGTTAACTGCTCTTCTGTATAGTACTCTAATCGATTAATAACACCAAAACGATCACGAAGTGGAGCTGATAAATCCCCTGCTCTTGTCGTTGCCCCAACCAGTGTAAATGGCGCTAAATCTACACGAATCGAACGTGCTGACTCATCTTTTCCAACGACAATATCTAAAACATAATCTTCCATCGCTGGATACAAAACTTCTTCGATTGATTTAGGTAAACGGTGAATCTCATCAATAAATAAAACATCTCCTGGTTCAAGAACTGATAAAATAGCCGCTAAATCACCACTTCTTTCAATCATAGGCCCTGATGTTGTTTTAATGTTAACACCCATTTCATTTGCAATAATCGTGGCTAATGTCGTTTTACCAAGACCCGGAGGTCCGAATAATAAAACATGATCTAGCGACTCGTTACGATTTTTAGCCGCTTCAATGAAAATACGTAAATTTTCTTTTACAGCTGTCTGTCCGATATACTGATTTAAACGTTCAGGACGTAAGCTTAATTCAGACTCATCTCCCATGACTTCATCTGGTGTCACTAAGCGTTCTTCTGTCATCTTCATTCCCTACTTCCTTCTTTTATTTTTGCACAAGCATGCAAAGTAATACCAAATTCCTCTTTAAGTTTTACTTCTCCCTCTTCAGTCAAATAATATTTCACCTCATGATCCATTACTTCCATCACAAGGTATCCCTTATCAACGCAATACTCAACAAAGGCGCCCCCAATAGCAAATGGATTAATACGTTGCATTGACTTCATCCTATCCCTCTCTTCTATATATAACAATTAATAACCAAGATAATAAAAGTCAGTCTTGATTATTCAAATGCTTGATTATCCACCCCAACTATAGACCCTATAAAATAACTATAGAAAATTAATCAGGACTAATCGATTACTTAACTAATAATTGTAGACCTTTTTTAATAATTTCATCAACAGAAGCATCAGTATCTTTAAATGCGTTTTTAACCTTCGTTAATTCTTTATCTCCATATCCAAGTGCTTGTAGAGCTTCAAGCGCCTCAGATAAACTATTATTGACAAAAATTGCAGCATCTGGCACAACTAACTTACCTTTTAAATCCAAGATAATTTGTTGCGCAGTTTTTGGACCGATTTTAGGAAACTTACATAAATATTTTGCATCACCATTTTCAATCGCATGACGTAATCCACTCATATCCTTCATCGCTAAAATCGCACAAGCTGTTTTAGGTCCAATGCCTCTTGCACTAATCAAATTGATAAACAAATCATGTTCCTCAAGCGTCTTAAATCCATACAAACTTAAATCATTCTCTGACACCACTTGGTGTGTAAAAACCTGTGTCGCTTCATCCTTTCTAAATTCATAAGGATTCGCCGTATAAACTTTATATCCAATACCCGCTACCTCAATCACAACGAAATCTTTAGCGCTATAAGCAACCGTTCCTTTTAAATATGCGTACACCTTCATCACCTCTTTATATTGATTCATTATAACATAACTTCACCTAGATTAAAAAGTTACAAAAACAAACATTAGTTCTATTTTAGGAGATTCATTTCTATTTTAATCATGAATCCATTTAAAATCATCATAACCTTCTAAAAAATCACGTCAATAGTTGCTATAAATTAAAAAAGCTTGCCCTTACGGACAAGCCCTCATCTTAATGATGATCTTTATCTTTTAAGAATAAGAAGTAGTACGCTGCAGTCACTAACATCCCACCTATAATATTTCCGATTGTAACTGGAATAATATTAGCCATAATTTGTCCAATCGTAAGATCTGCTCCAAGTAAATATCCCATTGGTAAAACGAACATGTTTGCCACGCAGTGTTCAAATCCTGTAATAACGAATAACCAAATCGGAATATAACTAATAATAACTTTTCCTGTAACATCCTTCGCTGCATAAGACATATAAACTGTGATTGCAACTAAAATATTACATAACGTACTACGAGTTAATAATTCAACCATATTTAAATGAACTTTTTTCTCAGCTAAATGCATCACACCTTCAGCTATTGATCCGGTAAATGTATTACTATAATACACTAAAACAACTAAGAATAAAGCTCCAACTAAGTTTCCAAGCCAAACAATACTAAGATTTTTTGCTACATCACCTAATTTAATTTCTTTTTTATACCACGCCATCGTGACTAACGTATTACCGGTAAATAAATCAGCTCCAGCAATTAAAACTAATAATAATCCCACAGGGAATAATAAAGCTCCAACCACTTTACCAACTGCCGCATCTGCCATAATGCCAGATACAATTAAATATCCTGTGTAGCCAAGTCCAATGAATAGTCCTGCCAACATAGCTGAAACAAATACAATACTATTTTTCTTAGATGTCTTATACTTACCAACACCAACCGTTGCTTCAGCAATTTCTTTTGGCGCTAACATTTGTTGCATAAAATACCCCTCCACGTAATTCTCCTAAAATCTAACTATAACATCAGAGTTAATACATTATGATGTTATAACGTTATAACATAACAATAACACCAATTCACTTTATTTGTAAATAAATTTTAAGCAATTTAGTGTCATTTTTTCCTTATTTTATCCACATTTCTCCTGTACTTCCCATATTCTCTCCACTTCTTTCTTACATTTTAATGAAAACGTTATATTTACGACCATTCCCACAATATATTATAATAGTTATAACATTTAATAGAAAAGGAGATTGATAGATGGAAACGATAGAGAGGCAAAAAATAAAAATTTGGAAAGAATCCGATAAAATGTGGGTCATGATATTTATCGCCCTCTCCTTAATCGGATTTGGATTTATTACCTCTTCCTTTAAAGACATTTTAAACGGTTTATATGAAATTATTATTCATCCAGATGCCCTTATCACTGATTATATCGTGATCGGTGGAATTGGAGGAGCATTTGTTAACTCTGGAATATTAACCTTAATTATCATTTTTCTACTCTGGAAAAACAAAATCCACTTTAATGGGGCAACCTTCGCTTCCCTATTCCTAATTGCTGGTTTTTCATTTCTAGGTAAGAATTTATTAAATATATGGGCCATCATCATTGGGGTCTACTTATTTGCAAAGTATCATAAACAACCTTTTGCTAGATACATCTATATCGCATTATTCGGAACGGCGATGGCCCCCATCGTAACAGAGATTATCTTTCACTTTCAACTTATTTTACCGCTTCGAATCATACTCGGTATTATCTTAGGAATTCTAATTGGATTTATTCTTCCCCCTCTAGCCTCTCACTTTTTAAAGGTTCACCAAGGATATAACCTTTATAATGTTGGATTTACAGCAGGTATGATGATTACCGTTTTAGTTGCCTTATTTAAATCCTTTGGATATAAACCCTCATCTCAACTCATTTGGGGAGAGGGGAATAATCTTTTAATCGGAAGCTATCTCTATTTTCTTTGCACGGTAATGATTCTACTAGGAGAGTTGACTGATACACGATCAATTGAACAATTCAAACGGATTACACACCACTCAGGACGACTAGTTAGTGATTTCATTTTAATAGATGGTTTTTCTCCAACACTCATCAATATGGGAATCAATGGATTAATCGCTACTACTTACGTCTTAATAGTTGGTGGTCAGTTAAATGGACCAACTATCGGTGGAATTTTTGCCGTTATAGGATTCGGAGCATTTGGAAAACATTTTAAAAACATTATCCCGGTAATGATTGGTGTAGTCATCGGTTCCTATTTAAAGGTATGGTCTATTAATGATCCCTCGATTTTACTTGCAGCCTTATTTGGAACGTCACTCGCTCCGATTGCAGGTGAATTTGGTTGGGCATACGGAATTTTAGCAGGCTTTTTACATTCATCCGTTGTTTTACATGTCGGAAGCCTGCATGCTGGATTAAATTTATATAATAATGGTTTTTCTGCTGGCATTGTCGCCGCTATTTTGGTACCATTAATTGAAGCTTTTCGAAAGGAAACACGTCAATGATTTCAACACAAAAACGCATAGCAAAAATAACTAACGAGCTTATTAGCTTCTTCTTCACCTTAGATGCAACGAATATCTCTGTTCAAATCAATGAGCAAGACTCACAATTTGAACTTCTCCTAAGTTGTAACTATAACGTAGAAAAATCAGATAAGCTTAAAGATCTAAGCTATTATTTACAAACTAATCGACAAGTTGAAATGGAAGAGTGTTATTGGGAATTAGCAGGCGAAGGATGTAAAGATTTTGAATTAGCCTTAATTGGGATGATGACTGACTCATTTAAAATGGAAATCAATCAAAACCTTCTAAACCTTAAACTCTATAAAAATAAGGCTTAGACACAAAAAAGGAGATGCTTTATAACTTAAAGTATCTCTTTTTTTATTTAATCATTTTTCTGTCTGTTCATCTTCACTTATTTTTTCTTAAGATAACGTGGAGGTCTCGGATTTTCCTTTAAGACATTATACAAAATTCGATATGCATCATTCCCTCCTAGTTCAATCGAATTTTCAATCACACTTTTTCTAAAATCAAAACTTCCGTAAATACCAGTGCCCAAATCTCGACTTGGTGCAATTTCAATCAGTCGTTTACCATTAATTTCTTTTCGACCCAAACACTGCCCCCGATTTAAATAAACAATAATAATCGTCTCACAATCTGATTTTAACAAAGGAGCGAGAGGGGCACGTTCATATTTCATCGGATCACAATAATAGCTGTTATCAATATAAACAGGATTATACAACATCGGTACAGCTGTTGTCGCAAACAAAATATCTTGCATTTTCTTTGGAGACTGATGATTTAAGTTAAAATAGGCTAATTGCTTACTATTTACTTTTCCACATGATACGATAAGGTCTATTGATTGTTTCTGTATAATAGATGGCTTTAAATACTGGCGTAATACTTTCTCAAATCCCTTTCTTTGTAATGGAAGTCCTGTTTGATTAGCAACTCCAACCATATTAATCGCCCCAAAAAAAGGCGACATCTGCCTCGTATTCACACGATGTACAATTTGATTTACCTTTTTAATATTTTCTTTACTCACACCAAAAATAGCTGTCCAATTACACTGTTGCCAAATTTGGTCAATCTCATCTGCACTATACATTAGGTACAGAGCCCCATTTAAAGCGCCAATGGATGAACCTGATATCATTTTTATTTCGTTTGCAATTTCTAATTCTTCCAACACTTTAAAAACACCCACTTGATAGGCACCTTTTGCCCCTCCACCACATAGAACTAACCCTATATTTTTCACACTATCCCCTCCTCTCTATATCAATAAGTTATGAAATTAGCCCCTAATGGTGCCTTTAAATAAAAAAGGATTCCACTTAGGAATCCTCTTCTTGACATAACTTAAAAGCATTAGCCGTCACTTCTTTTTTAACAAGGCGATTGAGTGTACAGTAACGCTCTTGATACACTCCAACCTGACTTGCAGTTTGATAACCGATGGTCTCATTTTGTAAATTCTTAGCCAGATGACTCCCAAGCGATGAAGAAGCAATTTTCATTACAAACAAATAACTTGATTGCCAAGCATATCGTGTCTGTTGCCACAACTTAACATAACACATGATCTCATCAAAACAACCTTTGCATGATTGACATTGCGACTTAGAAAGCCCTGCCAATCGTCTTGCAATACAGGGGGTCGGCGTTAAGGCATAAAGGGGCATTTGTTTTTTTTGTGTGCGAGAAGAAAACATCATAAACGCATTTAATGCTCTTTTGAAAACAGGTGACTCCTCACTTTTCGAATTAGGATCGACAGTTTCCGCAATCACAGCAATTCGATTAGGATTCATCAAACTTTGAATTAACTCATATAAATCAAGAAACTTCATCTGTTTTCTAACTGATTTCTCGTTCATCCAATTAAAGCTTTGAATCATATCAAACTTTGTAAAATCGTAAGGTTTAAAACATAACTCATTTAACTTTTCTTTAAATCCTTTAAATGATGGTTGAATAACCATCGAAATTGGAACTAAATTCACCTCATTTTTAATTAGTCCAACACTTACATAATGTCTAAAAATATTCATTTGACTTCGCAAGGCTAACTTATTCCCCTCAACGGTAAAGACATTAATAATCTTATTAGAAAAAACCTCTTCCATCACCTGAATTAAGCCAAAGACATCTCCACCTGAACCACTTCCAAGCGCTAGTACATTTATCACTTGAAGCTCATCATACGTTTGATACACCTCAACATTTAAAAACCAATCATGATAGACCTCATAACTTTGACGATAACTAATCGGAAACTGTTCTACTAAACAAGCAATAATCGCTTCCTTACTATTGTGTAAATTATCCTGAGTATGTCCAAGTGTTTTCACATCCACATCAGGTGACAATTGTTCCTGCCACACTTCAATTTGTTCATACAATGTGGGATTTAATACTCTCATCATCTCACCCCAATCAAAAATTAGTCAACTCTTTACATCATATGATGTAAATCAAAAAAAGCAGTAAATTTTTATAAAAAATTACTGCTTCTCCTACTAGTTGCCTATTTTATCGTAATGATGACCGATCAGGTGAATACATTCGTCCAACTTCAAAATATAATGATACTTGAACAAAACCTGATTGGTTATAATCATTGATTTCGTTATAAGGAAAATAAGCTGTCATTTCATTATACTTTTCTGTCTTATCAAGAACAAATTCAACTTCTTGAGGGTAATTGATATTAGCTAACTTGCAAAAATAATTAAATTTATCAATTGCTGCCAATACATCGTCATAATAGCGATCAAAATAAACTTCATCCCCTGGCTGTACAACAACAATCCGAACACGACTAAAGCTTCGTTCCATCTTCTTTCCTCCTACCCTTATTATGATTTCATTCTATTATATTTTCAATGATCACAAACTATGTCTGCAAAAACATAAAAAGAGACCTTTCTTATGAAGGCCTCTTTCATCTTTTATAATTCACTTAAAACATCATCTAAATTCTGAATTAAAACTTCGATATTTTCTTCCGTAATCACTAAAGGTGGCTGGAAAGCTAGTACATTACGTCCTAGTCCATTTTTTCCAACAATTAATCCGCGATCTTTTAGCTTCTCTAAAATGAGATCTGTTTCTTCAGATGCTGCTTCTCCATTTGCTTTTACTAATTCAGCACCAAGCATTAAGCCAAGTCCACGAACCTCTTTAATAATCGGATGCTTTTCCTTTAGCAACTCTAATTTTTGTTTTAAAATAGCTCCTAAATACTCTGAACGTTCACACAGGTTATTTTTTTCAATGTAATCTAAAACTGCCATCGCAGTAGCTGATGAAACAGGATTTCCACCAAGTGTTGAAGCAGATGGCTTAGTAAATGCCTTTGCGATTTCATCATTCGTACAAAAAGCAGAAATTGGCATTCCATTTCCAAGTGCTTTCGCAACCGTCATAATGTCTGGAACCACGCCATAATTTTCAATCGCAAACATCTTTCCGGTACGTGCAAATCCAGTTTGAACTTCATCAATCAATAATAAAATATCATGTTGCTCAAGAAGAGCCTTTAATTCTTTGAAGTACCAAAGAGGAGGTGTAATAATTCCACCATTTCCTTGAATCGGCTCTGCGATTAAAGCTGCAATATTTTCTGCTCCTTGTTCTTCAATAACTTGTTTAATACTTTCAATTGAAGCCTTTGCCGCTGATTCTAAGTCTAATGTATCACTATAAACATTCTTGGCAAAATGAATACAACGAGATAAATCTGGATCTGCTCGCCACATTGGAATAGCAGTGGCACTCATGGTTAAATGCGTACGTCCATGTAACCCATTATGAAGGGCTATAAAATCATTTTTCCCCGTATATAATCTTGCCAGCAACATGGCTCCTTCATTCGCCTCAGAACCCGTACAGCAGAAGAATGAGCGACGTAAATTTCCAGGTAACACCGTTGCTAACTTCTCTGCTAAATTCACCATTTGCTCTGTTAAATAAATGATCGTCGTATGTTGTAACGTTTGCATCTGTGAAATCGCCACATCTAAAATTTCTTTATTACAATGCCCACAGTTCATCACTGAAACACCCGCAAAAAAGTCAATATACTCTTTTCCTTGATCATCATATAAATACTGCATATCCCCTTTCACGATTTGTGGAGGATTTTTATAAAAATGATTTCCATGAGACGATGGAAATAAAAACTCTTTTTTCTTTTGAATAATTTTATCTGCACCTATCATAATTTATCTCCTTAATTATATTGCATTGCTCCAAGTGTGAAGCCTAAGTTTTCATAATTTAATTCTTTTACTAACTCATCACAAAGCTCAAGATTCGCTATCGCTTTTTGATACGTATTAATAATCTGACGTAACGTTTCAAGTTCATAGTTACATCCTTCAATTTTAAAGGATGCCGCACCTAAATGATGTAATTCTTTTAATAAAGGTAAATAACATAATTCTTTAGCTAATACCATATGGTTATTCCCTTTATTGTCACGATAAACAGGATGTTCCTGTCCTCTATCATCAATTAATAACAAGACCTCTTTATCACGATACTTACGATCTGCTTTTTGACTTGCCTCAACGATTTTTGTATTTTCATATAAATCATGACTCATATACATCACAACAGGGGCCCCATGAACTGTAATCTCAATCGGTAACGCTGAATGTTGCAATAAATCTTTTGTATTCATCACTGGTGATTCATTTGACATGCCCGCTAAGCTTAAACCAAAACGTCCATAGAAATTAGCTGCTGTCGCATTATAAATATTTAAAGCTGTATCCCCAATCATTTCAAAAGCGAAATCTGCAAAATAACGAATAGCCCCTAAATTCGTCACGACAATCCCATCAATTCCTAAATTTTGCGTACGTAATAAATGAGCATAACGACTGAAATCATCTTCATACATCATCGTCGGTAATCCTAAATAAAGTTTAGAATTTCCCTTATTTTTCGAAAGACTTTGAATTTCTTTCACACTAAATGGCAACTGTGGTTGGAATACTTCACCTGATAAATAAATCTTTTCAACCCCTTCTTCGATTGCCATCATCGCGGCCTGATAAGAATTAACTTTAACACTTAAAGTCGGTCGATGCGTTTTGATGTCCTCTGTCGCAAGCATCGATTTAATTTGTTGAACTCGTGAGTCTTTCATTTCACTCTCTTCGACTGGTTTACTAAACACTTTTCCAGTACTATAAAACTTCCCTGTTCCTTCCCATCGTTCATTAATATTACTTAGTCCTGGTTTACCAAAAGCATAAGCGGTCGAGAAATCACGTTTTCGGTTTTCATACAACGTTTTTGAATCCTTCTGACGATCATAAAAAATCGGATCTTCAATATAACGATTAATGGCATCACTGTAGCTATTAATAATCCCCAGTAGATAGTCGGCTTCTCGCATACGACCTTCAATTTTAAATGAAACCACTCCCGCTTCAATTAATTCCGGAATATTTTCATACATATACATATCTTTAACCGCCAATGGGAAAGTTGTATTGTATTGGTTCCCCCCTTGGTTCATTTTATATCCCCAACGACAAGGCTTCATACATAAACCACGATTACCACTTTTTCCAAATAAAATTCCACTATACGTACATTGTGAACCATGTGCCACACACATGTCACCATGCACAAAATATTCAAACTCCATATCAGTTTGACGAGAGAAGTACTTGACCGTCTCTAAATCAATATCACGAGAAGTTACAACGCGTGTTACGCCAAGTTCTCGTAAGGCTTTAATGGTTTCAAGATTATGTGTATTCATCATAACAGAGGCATGAATATTTAAATCTAGTCCAAGTTCATTAACTAAGTACACAATACTCATATCTTGAACGATAATAGCATCTGGCTTTAATTCACTCAAATAGGTTAAATAATCTTTTGCTTGTTTTAAATCCTCTGAACTTAACAGGTTATTAACTGTAATATAGATTTTCTTTCCTAGATCATGTGTAATTTTAACGGCTTCTGCTAACTCTTCATCTGTAAAGTTAAATCCTTTTCGATGCATACGCATATTGAAAATTTTACCACCTAAATAAACCGCATCTGCTCCACTATGAATGACTTGTTTAAATATTTCGAACGTCCCAACAGGGGCCAGTAATTCAACTTCTTGATTATTAAAATATCGACTCATACTCCGCTTCCTCTTCTTTCATCAGATTGATTTTCATTATATCATAACCTGTTTTTAAATGAATAGACTTTAATATTTCGACATTTATCACTTTATTCAGTTAACTCATTTTAATATGAAATAAAAAAAATCGCCTCTTAAAAGCAAAAGGCTTTAACAGGCGATTAAATAAGACGATTAACGTCCACAACATTTTTTATATTTTTTTTGACTCCCACATGGGCAAGGTTCATTACGTCCAATTTTAGTTGATTTAATTGGATTAATCATTGGAACAACAACTTGTGTTGAGGCAACCTCTTTCACTGCTGAAGCTTCTAAATCAACTTGACGGAATCCACGATTTTCCCACGTACGAGCATGATTAAATGCATCCATTAAAAGAATCATTAACGCCTGTCCTACATTGTAAGATTCCATTTCAATTTGACGGCCTTCAAGTGCCATAAAGGCTAATTTAGGTTGATATTTATATGCAAAAGACATTCCCATTTCATGTGCAATTTCACGAGCGACTTTTTTATCTTCACAAATATTTTCTTCAATAAATTTTTGAACTTGCATTAATTGAGGAGTCCATTCACCTTCGTCCATTCCAAACTGTTGAATTTCTTCTTTTGTTGGCATGTAATATTCTTTTTCTTCTTGAGTTTCGCGTAAAGCTAATACTTCTTGTTCTGAATCAATAAGTAATGAATCTGAAACAAATAATGGTCCAAATGATTGAACATTTCCATGGAATGTTAATTTACAGAATAATACATTTAGCGCTTCTTCTGGCGTTAATGGTGTTGTTTCATACTCATTAAACACTTTACATAATTGAGCAAAATCACAAATTCCGTATAAATTAACTAATGCCTTCATATATAAATAAACAAGATCCGTACGTACTTTTGTATCTTGTAATTCTGGTTGAGAGATATTAGCATAAGCCTCTTTTACAACTTGAGGCATCATGTAAACAACCTCTTTACCGTTCATGACAGGGTAAACATATCCAAGATTGTATAACGTGTAAACAGAAGAAGACATCATCTCATCACAGTTAACATATGCTTCATTAACTAACATAACGAAATCACTCATCATCAAATCGTCCATGCCACACAGAATATACTCTAAACGTGATACATCACCAAGTGTGGCAATAATACGTTCAATTAATCCACCTTTTGCTAATGACGAACATCCTTTTAATCCATGATGATCCACTAAACGTTTTAATTCAGGTTTTTTGAGTTTATTTAGAATTGTTTCTAACTTCTCATCATAATTACATTTAATTGCATTTGCAATCATTGATTCTTTAATAATATCGTTCATATTTTGCATCAGTAATCCCACCTTACAAAAGAAAAAGTCAACTCGAAATTTATACTTTATCATATTATTAATAAAAAAGCAAAAGAAAATTCTACAAACAAGGTGTTTTACCTCTTATTTTTCTTGTTTTCTTTTCTTTTTTCGACATCGAATTACACATAAAATAATCGATTTTTCTTAGACTATAACTAACAATCATTTAAGGTGGTGACCATGATGGGATTATTATTGTTTTTTGAATTCATCTATACGTTGTTTTCCTATTGGGAGATTATATGGCCCAATATCGCAAACTTTTTTTAATC
Source organism: Turicibacter sanguinis (assembly GCF_013046825.1). Classification (NCBI taxonomy): domain Bacteria; kingdom Bacillati; phylum Bacillota; class Erysipelotrichia; order Erysipelotrichales; family Turicibacteraceae; genus Turicibacter; species Turicibacter sanguinis. The sequence goes on from NZ_CP053187.1 coordinate 79,937, forward strand.
CAAAAATAGAAGCATTGCCTAACGCAATGCTTCTATTTTTGGATTAAAGGATATTCTAATTCCATGACGCATATATATGTATATGTCTAAGTCTAAATCAGTTTTGTACAACTGCAAAACTTTTGCCTCTCCTATCAGCGGAGAAGACTGCTTCAAGAGTAGGGGACCCATGGACTATTGGATGTCTTAGTAGTAGAAAGTCCGATGAACTAAGACTTATTCTAAAACTGAAAAGACATTTCTATTTCTGTATAGATAGTCTTAAAAAGGGGGGAATCCTAATGCCAATTTTTCTATACATCGTCATTGCCTACCTCAGTATTTTCATTCATGAATGTGGCCACTATTGTGCAGCTTACCTCTTTGGAGTTAAAGCAACCGATGTGGTAACAGGAATGGGTATCAAAATATTGTCTATTAAAACCGCTCATACTCGCTTTATTTTTAAATTATTTCCGAGTGGTGGTGTAACAATTTATGATTTAACCGATGAAAATAAATTAAATTCCTTTCAACAAATCATCATCCTTCTAGCAGGTAGCACCTTTAATTACATCACAGCCGTTATCGCCTCTACTCTTTATTATCAAACAAACTTAATAGAAGGATTTAAAATTTTGAACCAACTCATTAGCAGATTCATTATCTCCTTAACCTCAATGTTGTCTGTTCATGATTTTTTAATACCGGATACCTCATTCACCGAATCAATCGAAATCATTGCAAATGAAAATACGCTTCAACAGTATGCCCTATTTATTATTTTATTCATGAATGTTTTACTATTTCTTTTCAACCTAATTCCGATTCCCTTTTTTGATGGAGGACAGATTGTATCCATTTTATTAGATCCTTTTTTAATAAAATTTGGACTACATGTAGAGTTATTGGAACAGATTAAAACAATCATTAATCAAGCCGTTGGTTATTTTTTAGTGTTTTTAATCGTCACTCCTTTTTTAACTCGCTGGTATCAAAATATGATGCTCTCAAGTAACCCTAAATCAGAACTTCTAAAATGGATTCTCATTTTGTTAGGTGCCATTTTACTCAAACGCATTTTTAACACCCTAAGTCACCTTGTCCGTTCAAATAAAATATAAAATCAACCATTTTTTGAATAGTTTTACAAATAATTTCTAATAATAAAATTGGTACACTTTCATTGCATCTATTCTTTCCTGTTTCAATACTCCACTTCCATGAAGTGGAGTATTTTTTTATACAAGCGATACCACATAAATATCGCTTTTTACTACTTAATAAAATATTGATTTAATCGAACATCGTATGTAATCGTCTGACTCGTTCCTTTTTCATCAATTATCGTATATTTAATCGTTTTAGTTTCCATATCTTCCATATTTCCACTCTCAGGTCCCGTACAAGAAATAGGCCCAATACTTTCTCGTGCCCCAATCGTATCAACAACCATTAGATTAACATTTTTTCCATTATTCATTTCAAATGTATAAACTAATCCCATGATGGCATAATCAGAATTATTTTTAAGACTTGTCTCAAACACACTTCCACTAGCATTTGAAGGAACCGTTAACGTTGGATTCATAAACTCCAAATCAGTCACGGTAACCTTAGGAGTTTCAGCTGAGAATGCCTCTCCTGGTGTATAAGTATATTTATTTTGATTAACATCATATTCCACAACAGTATGAACCATATTCTCATCATACATATTAATCAAAATCCGCGTCGCTTTCATATCCTCAATACGACCTGAACTTGGACCAAAACATTGAATAAACCCACTAATGTCACCTGATTTTAACGTATCTTGTGTGGAAATCGTTGTATAATTTCCATTACTCAACTCTATATCGATTGAAATCCCTCGTATAATAAACTTTGAATTATTTTTAATTTGAGCTTGATAAATATAATTTCCTTCGCTACGTTGCTCAAGGGTTTGATTAATAAATTCTAACTCATTCACTAAAACATACGAATCATCAGCCCCTCCTCCTGCTTTATTAGCAGAACAACCCATCACTAAACTAAGTGTTGTAAATAAGATGCTAGTACAGACTAAATACTTCACGGACCATCTCTTGAACTTCATAACTTATCATCCTTTATAACAAAAATTGACCGACTCAATAAGTTTTCTCCTATCTAATTGATTATCATTTAACTTACTTTTTGATCGATTAGGCATGCATCTCATAATAAACTCCATTTCTACACAAATTCCTAATCCTGATGAACAGACATCAAGTTTATACCAATAGCAAGAATCCTTATCTCTATAGTTATAGAGTTAGAAATTTTAAGTAAAATTATACGAAACTCACCACTCCTTTTTTTAAAATGATAATCAAAAAAAGGTTAAAATCTAATCTGATTTTAACCTTTTTTCTTTATAATAAACTTCTTCCTGGTATCACATTATACAAACGATACCACTGCTCACGTGTTAACTTAACTTGGGAACCTTCACACACTGCTTTAATTCTCTGTGGGTTTTTCGTGCCAACAATCGGTTGGATTTTAGCGGGATGACGTAGTAACCAAGCCATTAAAATAGCTTCTTGACTCACTCCGAATTCATTGGCATACTCCTTAATGACCTCATGCGCTGCTTGATAAGGAGCCTCTACCTTCTCCTTTGTCAACATCCCCGTTGCAAGTGGTGACCAGGCTTGAATCGTCATATGATTTAATCTCGCATACTCGAGTGTTCCTTGACTTCGATGATCAATCGGATTGGTTAAACTGTTAACATTCATCCCTTCATCAATTAAATTAGCATGAACTAACGATAACTCCATTTGATTCACAATTAAATCTTGTTCAATATAACGTTTTAACAATTCTATTTGATGAGGATTATGATTACTAACCCCAAAATGTCTAACTTTCCCAAGAGCCTGTAATTCACTAAATGCCTGAGCCACCTCTTCTGGCTCAACTAGTGCATCTGGACGATGTAGCAATAAAGAATCTAAATAATCGACCTTCAATCTTTTTAAAATACCATCTACAGAATCAATAATATACTGATAGCTAAAATCATAATGTGGTGCAGAACCTTCCCCTAAACTTCCTTTCAAACGAATTCCACATTTAGATTGAATATAAATCTCTTCTCGCTTAACTAAGTCAGTCTCCCAGATTCCAGAAAAAGCTTCTTCCGACTTTCCATACGTATAGATATCAGCATGATCAAAAAAATTAATTCCTTGCTCTAAGGCCGCTTCAATGGTTACTAAAGCCTGTTTCTTAACCTCATTTGTCAAAGGATTATGAGTCCACTCTCCTCCCATTCCCATACATCCAAGTGCAATCTCTGAGGCATGAATGTTACTATTTCCAATTCGTATCTGCTTCATAACTCCTCCTAAAAAACATAATATCAATCCATTATAACTTATCAACACTTCATTATAAACGTTAACAAAGAAAAATTTTATGATAAAAAAGCCATCAGGGACTTCATCATCTTTTTACTGAAGCCGCAGTAGATAATCATCCATATCTTTTTTTAAAAAGCGCCACTCTCTTCCAACCTTATAGCCTTTTAATCTTCCATCACGAATCATATTATAAATCGTTTGATGACTAACCCGTAACATTTTAGCCACCTCTGGCAGGGTTAAAATTTCAGGACCTTCTTCTTTTTCCTTTAAAGTAACCTCACTTCGTTCATAATCTAGCGTTTCTTTGAACTTCTGTAAAACAAGGGCATCCGTAGACTGTAATATTGTATCCCCACATTTAGGACAAACATAAATCGTGATTCCTTCAATTATCACCGTTAAAGTTCCTAATCCTGATTGAATAGATGTGGTTTTGACCTCAAACTGTTGTGAACACTTCTTGCATACCTTTGACATAAATTCAATCCCTCCTAAAAAATCCATTTCCCCCAATGGATGTGCCTCTTTATAACCATTATAAAGAATAATCAATCCTTATAAGTTATTTTTATTATAACCTAATTTTTACCATTATTAAACAGTAAGACATTAATTAAAAACAAAAATGACACAAAAAATAACTTGACTTTATTCTTGGGTAATAAAAAAAGCATCAGCAAGCTGATACTTTTTCTTCATCTCTAATCTCTCCAACGCTTTAAAGTTTTTAATTGTAAGGGATAAATCTTTTTCAACATCCATTTTTGAAATTTATTAACTGGTGCTTGGTCAATCATTTGAATGACTTGTTTTTTCATATCAGTTAAAGTCATATCTGGCTTTATAAAGCGTCCATTTCGATAACATAAATAACAATATTCTTGCGAAAATGTCCCATTATTTTCATTTCCTAAAATTCTTTCATTCAGTGGTAATCCGCAACTTTGACAAACTTTTTCCAATCTAAAGACATCCCTTCGCATTGTTTTAAGATTTATTTTATCTTAACCATGGTATGGTTCATGATGCTCATGCTGGTGCTCCTCATGATGCTCATGTTCATGATGTTGTTCTTTTTGAAATTGATTCAAACTCGAATTGGATTTATATGGAACACGCCCAGAGGGAATCAACTGAGAAGCTGGACCAACATGATAATCTTGATCATCAAAAAAGATATGGGCATTAAACGCTTTAAGAACTTTATCTTTTGCCACTCCTCCTAAGAAGAACATCTCATCCACTTTACATCCCCATTCACGTAATGTAAGAATAACACGTTTATGAGCCGGTGAATTTCTTGCCGTCACAATTGCAATTTTAACTAAGCTATCATCTTTTTCCTTAATCGTTGATAATGTTTTAAGCAACTTAGCAAATGGGCCTTCATTCATTGCATTTTCAGCATTTGCATTTTCATTTTCAATAAAAGCTGCAAGTCCTTGTTCTTTATAAATTAATTCTGACTCATCTGAGAAAACAACCGCATCAGCATCAAAAGCGATTCGAATCTCTTTTTGGTTAGGTTGATAATCTCTTGGAACATCGTAAACAAGTGCTGCCGCCACTCCATTATCAATCGCATCTTGAACATCATGTTCATTTCTTGATAAAAATAAGTCAATATTAAAAGCGCTCAGATACGGGAGCTTATCTTCTCCTCCCGTAAAAGCAGCACGAACAATATCAAGTTTATATTCTGCAATACTATTAAAGACTCTTAGACCTGTTTCGGGGCTATTACTTGATAAAATAATAACCTCAACAATAGGGTAATCAAATTTATCATTCAAACTTAACAATGCCTCAATCAATGGAAATGCCGTTCCTTTTTCTAAAACAGTATTTTCATTCTCAATTTGGTAACGATGATACGCCTCAATTCCTTCCGTTTCAAAAATCTGATTTTCATGCTCTAAATTAAAAAGAGCACGACTTGAAATTGCAACGACTAATTTATCCTGTAAATCATACGCCATTCTCTTCACCTCAATCAATAAACTTACGTTTCACTATCATATTAGATGTGGATAACTTTAATACTTCCATTATATAGATTTAAGAAACGCTTTTCAACAAAGGACAGTAAACTATTTCCTCTCACCTTTATAATTTATATGTCTTTAATCGAATTTATTCTAAAACCAACAAAAAAAGTCATAGTTCTCCATTAGTAGATTGCTATGACTTCTCCTCTTCATCACTCGTCTCTTTAATACCTTATATTTTAAATTAAGGCTCTGTTTTAAAATAGTGTTGATATTTCACACAGAATTTGCATAACTAACTCTTAAATTATCCATTATAATATTATTAGAACATATGTTTGAGGAGTTTTATCTATGCCAAAAGCAGTTATTTTAGCACTTTTAAAGCGAGTAGCATCCAATGATTTACCAGAAATCTTAGTTGAAGTTGAAAAAGGAATCTTTAAATCCGATTTGTCTAAACTTCAAAATGAGATTCAAGAAACCAGGTACTCATCAGGGCAGTATAAATGCCCTTTTTGTCATGACGACCATATCGTAAAGAATGGTAAAGCAAAAGGAAATCAACGTTATCTCTGTCGCAACTGCGGAAAATCATTTAGCCAACAAACTCAAACACCAACTGCTTATTCAAAGAAAGAAACAAAAGTATGGATTGACTATATTGAATGTATGATTAAGGGATATAGCTTACGCCGTTGTGCATGGGAATGTAATATCAATCTCGCCACAGCCTTTTTTTGGCGACACAAAATTTTAGACGCTCTTAGCTCATTCATGGGAGCAGGAGAAGTTGATGGATTGGTTGAAGCGGACGAATGCTATCTCCGTTATAGCTACAAAGGAAATCATTCTAAAAGCAAACGGTTTACAATGCCAAGACCACCCCGTAAACGAGGTGGAGAGTCTGTTGGCAAGCGTGGATTATCAAGTGAACAGGTCTGTATTGGAACGGCATTAGATAGAACAGGTAATATTTTAATTGGAATGATAGGAACAGGACGAGTGAAATATGATAACCTAAAACGTTTCTTTGAAGGTCGTATTGCATCCCATTCTATTTTGTGTACGGATAGCGCTCATGGATATGGAAAATTAGCTAAAGAATTAGATTTAGAACATAAGGCAGTTCCATCAGGAAAATATATGAAAGGTATTTATCATATTCAACACATCAATGCTTTTCATAGTAATTTTAAAGCTTTCCTACAAAAGTTTAGAGGAGTATCAACTAAGCATCTATATAGTTATTTAATGTGGTTCAAGTGGATTGAGCTTTTTAAGGATGAAAAAGAACTTCTAAAAATTCAGAAAGCTTATGTGCAATCACAAGCAAGTTATTGTGTAGTATCTAATGAAATGATTCGAGAAAGAAGAGCTAATTTTATTATGTAAAGACTAATACATTAGTTTGTTGTTAAAAAATGGAATAAGATATATAATAGAAAACAGGAGGTGATTGGAATGAAGAAGTTACTTATGCTTTCAATGTTGTTATCATTCGTTCTTGTCGGTTGTGGTAAACCAACTAATATGACTGAATTGTTAAATTACAAGGGGTCTTTCGTTGGTGATAATTCTGCTGTTGGTCATATTATAGAGCTATTGCCAGCTCATGAGTATTTAGATGGATTTGAATTACAAACAAGTCAAGAACCATATGAGGTGACGATTAATTACAAATCATTTGATGAGGCTACTGTTGAGTTAGAAGATGGTTCAACGTCAAAAGTTGCATTAAACGAGGTATTACAAGGAAACTCAATGATTATCTTATCTCTCGTTACAAATGCAGAAATTGTAAATTTTAATATCGGAGACCAAGAAACGATAACCTTTGATAGAACGACATTATCTGAAAATTATGGAAATGATTTAGAAAGTATTTCAGAAGATGTATCATCTTTACAAAATTTTATAAACACTTATACCGTTAAGTAATAAAAAGCTGTTCAACTATTTGAACAGCTTTTTATTATTGTTAAAATCAACATTTACTTAAAACACAGCGTAAATTAATAACCTATCTAGAACCAGACATATTTTTTTCCTATCAATGAGCATAGTAGATTCCAGATGTAACATAAATCACTTCAAAAGTACAATCGTATCATTCTTCCCGCTAGTAAACGATTCCCTTCTCATCTACTCCATAAAATTAAAGTTACTCAACGATAAAAAACTTATCTGGACTTCTATCGTTTATTAATTTTCCTTTTTATATTCATTTAAACGTTGAAGCAAAGCGTTAAAATCATTAAATACTAAATGACGTCCATATCGGATAAATAATTCAACAGGTAACTCACCTTGAACTTTTTTCACTTCAGGTAAGTTAAGGGTTAAGGGTGCAAAACCTACCTCATATCCTTCATCACTTGAGGTGATGGTTACAACTAACTTATTTTCAAGTGCTAGGTCTCGCTTCGACTCTATAAATTTAGAACAAATCCCTAAAATTTCATCATCTGTCAAATATCCCTGATGATAAAAATCTAACTTCTCTGTTTCATTATTTTTTAAATAAACGCGATTATCATTAGTAATTAACAATACGTCATTCAATAGTCTCCTCTCCTCTCATTTTATCTTCCTTTAAATATATGTAATGGGTTTCTTTTTTATGTTACTTCAAATTAAAAATCAATATTTAAAATACGAGGAGTTGGCTTCGTCCGTATCAAAGAATCTTGCCTCTCCCCCTCTATATAAACCGTAAGATCAAAAAGGCGGCAAACATCTTCAGTCCCTCCCATACCTAAAAAGCAGACTTCATTAACTTTACATTGAGATAATTTAAATAAATCTTTCACCCAAGATTCAACACTATAGCACCTTGTCGTTAGTAAAGCCACCTTAAAGTTAGCAAATAACTTTTGCCAAAATCCAAATACAGGTAGTATTTTTCCAAAGGCATCGCACATTCCCTCTTTTGCAAACAACCGATGATCGAGCGCCACCTTGAACTCATGGGTTGTTGTCACTCCTAAAGAAACTAAACCAGCTAAAATATTCATCTTCTGGGTCTCCTGAACCAAATTTAAGTCAGAAGAGAAAAATAAGTCAACCTTTAAAGCTGCTAAATAATCTAAAATCGAGGTACGATTAGATAAAATGACATTATCAATTTCTAACTTATAATAAGCTAAACTTTCAAAAATACAATCAGATATTTCAGGAGGACTATCTGATATAATCATCACGTCAACAAACGATAGATTAGCGCATAAAAGTTGCTCAATAAAAGAAAAAAGGGGACCTTTATCAAACACCTCATTTGCATTATGATACACAAAAATACGATCACTCTGATCAGTCATCGTTTGAATTTTCTTTAACTTAGGCTTAAATATCGCACTTAAAGAAATTGCCACCACTACTTTCTCCATTTTTCTCTCCCCCAGCTAATCGTATCTTATTATATGAATTTAATAATCACTTTATTACTTTTGTTCTCGCATAATAAAAAGCTTTCTAAAGATTTAGAAAGCTTTTTATCTATCCTATTTTTCAAATGTATCGCAACTTGCTGTATCTGTATTAATTTGTACGGCATCAGCATGACAACAATTTTTATCGTTATGTTTACAATGACATGCACTGCATTTAATATCATTAACTGTCGCTTTGTGTGACGTATTACTAAACTCTGATCCAAATTCAACATCACCAACAAGCCCTTGATCAGCAAAACTTTTACATAACGTTTCATCCGTTACCGTTGCTTGCGCGCCACGAACATTCACAACACTTGCATAACAATTTCCTTGATTATCATTATGCACACAATTATGCGCACCACATTTAATTGACATATGATAGACCTCCCTTTTATCACAATTGTTTCTCTTGTATCATTCCTCAAATTTAATCAAACTATTCTCGTGTTACTCGACATTTTTCAAAACAAAAAGACATTTTGCTTTTCAAATAAAAATTTTCATGCTAAAATAAGTTCAACTTTTATTGCTTAAGCCTTTTTATTAACATTTTAGTAGGTCTAGCATTAAAATAAAAGGATTATTGTAGGAAACGACTAGAAAGAGTCGTTGTGTAGGACAGTAGGAGGAATTAAATATGAGTCAAGAATTATCATCGACAAAGCGCGATGGGTTTTCGTCACGCTTTGGAATCATTGCAGCTGCTGCTGGTTCAGCTGTAGGACTAGGGAACATTTGGAAATTCCCTTATATTGTAGGTGAAAATGGGGGATCAGCCTTCATTTTAGTTTACTTAATTGCGATTTTATTAGTTGGGATGCCAGTTTTATTAGCAGAATTTATTATCGGACGTCGTGGACAATCAAATGCCGTTCGATCGTTTAAAAAAATTGCCCCTAAAACACCTTGGTTCGGTATCGGATGGATGGGAATCGTTGCTGCCTTCATGATTTTAGGCTTCTATACCGTTATTGCAGGGTATACGATTCATTACTTTATTTTAACAGTGACTAACGGATTTGCCGGTATGACTTCTGATCAAATTGCCAACACGTATCAAGCATTCTCAACAAGTAGTGTTGCGCCAATTGTTTATACCATCATCTTTATTTTACTATCATTAGCTATTTTATTCGGTGGTGTTAAAGAAGGAATTGAAAAATACAGTAAAATTTTAATGCCTGGATTAGTTGGAATTATCATTTTATTAGTAATTCGCGCCGTTACCTTACCTGGAGCAAGTGAAGGAATTGAATTCTTACTAAAACCAAACTTCAGTGAATTATCGATGTCAGCTGTTCTAGATGCATTAGGTCACTCATTCTTCTCCTTAAGCGTCGGAATGGGAACGATGTTAACATATGGTTCATACATTAATAAAAAAGAAAACTTAGCAGTTACAACAGCTTCTATCGCAGTTGCAGATACAGTGATTGCCTTATTAGCTGGTCTAGCAATTTTCCCGGCTGTATTTGCTTTTGGAATTGATCCAACTGCTGGTCCTGGTCTAGTTTTCATCACATTACCAAACGTCTTCTTACAAATGCCTGGTGGAACAATTTTTGGAGCCTTATTCTTCTTCTTATTATTCATTGCCGCTTTAACATCTGTTGTGTCAATCTTTGAGGTTATTATTGCCTATGTGACAGAAGAGCTGAAATTTAGCCGTCGTAAAGCAATGGGATTAACAGCTATTACAGTTGTTTTTATCTCAAGCTTATGCGCTTTATCAAACACACCAGATTCAAGCCTTATTTTCGCAGGAAAATCACTATTTGATTGGATGGATGTACTAACAGCTAATGTATTACTTCCAATTGGTGGATTATTAATCATTATTTTCTTAGGATTTATTTTCAAGCGTGATCAATTAGAAGATGAATTAAAACAAGGATCTAAATCAATTAAAACAACGATGGCCTATATTACTATTACAAAATATATAGCACCAGTTGCGATTGCTATTGTCTTCTTATATGGACTTGGTATTATTAATTTCTAATAAAAAAAGTTCTCGAAATTCGAGAACTTTTTTTATTGCGGTTCTTTAACAAATGATAAATCTGCTAATCGAATACATCCTTGACTACTTTGATTAAATAATAAATTAATTTGTTTAATCTTCGTTAAATCAACCTCTTTGAATTGATTTAAAACAAGACGCTCATTATATAAAACCTGTTCATTTGTTCCCATTAGAACTAATTCCTCAATCGAATTGATACTAGCATTTGAGGTTTGATTTTGTTCATCAATTAACTCAATTTCAAAAGATTGAGTGGCTAATTGATTTTGAATGACTTCACCGCTCATCACTTCATTTGATAATTGATTACTTAAATACAAAGAAATCGCATCATAGTGACTCAAATCCCGACTTCCTTTTGGAATTTCAATCGAAAGGCTCGCATTAGTATCATCCCACTTCATCAAAAAGCTCGTCGTTCCATCTGTTGTTCGTTCAATATTGATATCATTTGCAATAATTTTACCACCTAATGTATTCACCGTTGGATTAGATTCAATTTGAGCATTTATCAACATCATCGTATTCGGTACTGTTAAACTTGTTCTCACTTCAGCACCATACAGTGTTTTTGGCATCATTTCTAAAACGGTAAATCCACTTCCAATAGGCGAGCTATCAAAAACACTCTGTAGAAAATCAACAATGTACTGACTGACAAACTCTACATTATTTTCAAAGTTTAGGACTGATTCTAATTCCGAATCTGCTACATTAAAATCGTCAAATTTTCCTGCTTTAACATACACCAATGAAGTCATCGATTTACGAGCTTTCTCCTGACGATAATCTTCATATAATGCTTTACCAACTAAATGTTCATCTTCATTATATTCAGATAACATGATAGCGGTCGGAACATCAGGATATGAAAGTTCTTTATAATTAGTGTCTACTGGATCAATCAATAAAAGGCCTGCAAGGCTTAATTGTTGTTTATACTCTTGATCAAGTGCAATCTTATATACATTTGTTGTACTTTTTCCATGACCAATCATCACCACTTTTGCTAAACTGCCTTTATTCGTGAGCTCTACTCCAAACTCATCATTTTCACCAAGTAATGATTGACTTAAACGTTGACGATATTCATCAAAAACAGACTTCAACATCTCTTCATCGTATCCCTCAATAGAACTTAGCTCAGATAAATCTAAATGAATCGCCAAACAATTAGTGCTTCCAATCGCTGCTAAGATCTCATCATAAGCTCTCGAAACACCCTCTTTGGCATTCAAATCCGAAAAAATAAAGACAATCGGGTACTCTCCTTCAACTTCTGGAACAACTAAACTTCCCTTAAGAGGAATTTGAATTAAATTTGATTCATCTTTCAGTGTCATTTCACCTAAGTCAAAGGATAAAATAGACGCATCCATTTGTGTATTAAAGTTTGAATTATTTTGAACCCCAACAGGAGATATCGATTCAACTGTATCCACCAATGACGTGTCCTCCTGATTGAAATAAAATAAACTACCAAAAACCATAGCCACAAATACTATACCTGAAATAGCTATACCAAAAATCCATTTTATTTTCATCTATATTTAGCCTCCTTGAGAACTATTTATCACTATTTATTTTATTGTGAGACAAAAAATGGAATTTAAACAAAAAAAGTAAAAAAATAAAAGATGATTTCAAAAAATGAAATCATCTTTTTCAATTATGCTTGTAAAATCGTGCGAACTTCTAAAATTCCTCCCACAATACTGTCTTCAAATCGATTTCTAAAACTAACCGTCACTTTATATTTTCCATCCTCATTCGGTTTAACATTTGCTAATAAATCAGATGAAATCGGATAAACCACATCTACTACCTCTACGTTTTTCGTGGCCATTAATCTCTCGGTTTGAATCAATTCATCATTCACCAAAAGATCAAAAACACGTTTGACAGGCTCCAAATTCTCACCATTTAATCCAAAGTAAGAAACAAGTAAAGCCATCTTCTCGTTTGGTATGACTTCCATTTCATAACTAAAACTTCCATCTATTCCACGTGCATCTCGCCACCACATATTTACATCTGCTAAATAACCCGCGTAAGATTCAACTGATTTAAACTGATGCTCAATCTCAGACTGCTGTTCTCCCGTTTTAACAAGATCAACCGTCTGATCAAATAACAACTCATCGCGACTTAACGTTTCATCGCCCAAATTCAAAAATTCCTCTGACCTATACTTCGAAAAATAAATCGTATATCGCTCATGATGAATGGCATAAAAAGGCTTAAGTGTAAAACTAACATCTCCTGGCTTTGCATTTGGTGCAGTCTTAAATGTTAATGTCTTTTGATTAACAAGTTCAATCCATTGATTCAAATCTTGATAATCCGTCACAATTTTAGGGACCCTAATCGTTTGTTGCGTCATTAACGATAAGTGGTCAGGTACAATATCACAAGCAGGGAAATGCTCACAACCAAGTACCGCTGCTAAAACAACGGGCCCATACATAAACGAAACCTTATGCGGATCATCCATCGACACATACTCATGAAGCCCCATTGGTAGGACAATCTCAATCTCATCATCTGCATGAAATGTATCAGAAATCATTAAATAGCCTTGCCCATTCGCTTCATAACTTTGACCTTTGAACCTTACTTCTATCGGTGCATTTAACCAATAAGGCACACGAATTTTAACATTTAAAAACAGCTGATTTGCTTCCTCAAAAACAAGTTTTACTACATTTGAAATAGGAAAATCTGTTTGAAGCACTACTTTTAACTGCTCATCCTCTTTTACAAAACTTGAAGCCATAAATAAATTCACATAAAAATCTTCATCTTCTTTAAAGAAAATATGGTGCGTATAACGACCTGGATTCTCCATTCCAGTTCCCGTACAACACCAAAACGAATCTTCCTTTGTTCCATAAACTTTAAAATGTCCTGGATAATTTGAGGTAAAATAAATTTTACATCCTGTATGCGGATCTTGTGATGCTAAAATATGGTTATACGTAGCACGTTCAATAAAATCTATATATTTAGAATCTTTCGTCCATTTAAATAAATACTTCGCCAACTTAATCATATTATACGTATTACACGTTTCAGCTGCTTCACGCGATAATGCTTCTGTATCACTTGGTCCAAAATGTTCACCACTTGAATTTCCACCGATTACATAAGAGCGATGCAAAACCACCGTCTCAAAGAAAAACTTTGCCACACGATAATAATAGTCATCACCTGTTACTTCATATAACTTAGCAGCACCTAACACCTTTGGAATCTGTGTATTGGCATGACGACCTTGTAAATCATCAACCCCTGCAGCTAATGGATCCATAATTAGATGTTGCGTAAATCGCTTCGCTAAATAAAGGTATCGCTCATCCTGGGTGATTTCATATAATTCGGCCATCACCTCATTCATACCACCGTACTCACAAATCAACATCCGTTGAAATTGTTCATCACTCATCAGCCGACTGCCCTCATAAGCCCAATCTGCTAACTTTTTTAAAATATTCAACGCTTCTACATTTTTTCCAATCTGATAAGCATCCATTAACCCTGCATATATCTTGTGAATCGAATACCAAGGTACCCAGTAATGACTCAAACTAAAATGATCAACATGAAACTCCCCTGTAAAAACTTGTTCAAATGGTGTACTTAAAAATCCACCTAAGTACCCGTCTGCTCGTTGCAATAGAGAAAATGTTTCAATAATATAGTCCATACGCTCTTTAAGCTCTAAATCTTTGGTCGCCTCATACATACAAGTAAGTGCCGATAAATAATGGCCAATGGAATGACCTTTAATCTCTAAACTTTCCCATCCTCCATAGCTTGGTTTAGGTGGGATTTGAGATGCTCCCTCATAAATCGGTGCTAACAAACGCTCAACATCTAAATCCAGTAAGTACTGCTTTCCCACTGCTTGCGAGATTTCAAATAAAGAATCCTTTTCTAACCTTACAAATTCCGAACTCATTCCTTCCTCTCCCATCCACTTTTAAATCCGCTTTCAATCATATAAAAACAAAAAATGTACTTACAACATCAATCGTTATAAGTACAACTTAATTATAAGTTTAACCACTTATTCTGTAAATATTTTCTAAATCGTATCTTTCAAAACACTGTCATTAAACTTCAAAATGCATTCGATAACAACTTTCACGACGTCCCATTTCTTCAACAACCAATTTTCGAGCTAATATTTTGAGTCTATTATTATAACAATCAATCATTTGATCTCCCAATGTTAATAAAGCCTCAATATTTTCTTTTGAAATATTGTCCATCTGATGACTGACATGATTGGCCTCTAATTCCGGATCAATCCTTATATATTGATCTTTTATCCCATTTGAAGCGTATAATCGACTTAACTGATGATGAACTGTCTGTGAGCCTGCCGATCCGTAAATAGATAACGCTGGTATCGCCCATTGAATATCTCCCCAATTTCTAGCCTTTTCATATTCATAACTAATCTCTTTCGACCCTGTTCCAAGAGAAAAAATCAAAATATCCTCTTCACTCGGATTAAATGGAAACTTACAGGCCTCTATAAACGCACATAAAGCTGGGTTATTAGCAAACATTCCCCCATCAATTAAAGCTAACTCTCCCCGTAACACATCACTAATTTTAGCCACTGGAAAATAAGTTGGCGCAGCTGTACTTCCCCTAACAACCTCACGGACCAAGAAATTAAACGATTCATCTCGATAAGCATTCATCTGATTAAAAAACATTGCCTCTCCTGAGACAATATTATATGCCGGAATCAAACAAGGCTTAACTAAGTCTTCCATCCGCGTCTCACCTAAATACTCTTCTAATAAATGTTCTAAATAATGAGGTAAATATTTAGGTCCAATCAAACCAAAACCACTACTAATTCGACTCCAAATTGTTTTTTCAAAAATATAAATTCCCTCATTCACATATAAGTCTAAAATCTGTTGGGCACTATATTTTGATTTTGTTGATCCCGGTCTTTCAGGGCATAAATAAAGACTCGTTAAAATTGCCCCCGTACTCGTCCCGGCAATCAGATCAAAATAATCACTAATGTGAGCCTCTTGATTCCCGCTATAAAATTTTAGTAATTCCTCCAGCCGAATCAGCAGTTTAGCAGGAATAATCCCTCTAATTCCTCCACCATCAATTGAAAGAACTCGAATCATATTCGGCATAATCATCCCTCCATTATTCCTTCTTACTTTAATATATGAGATGAGATGAGAAGAAAATAAAATTCGAAGAAAAAATACCCTCTTTTCGCAAATAAAAAAAGGCCTACTGGCCTTTCATCTCATTAAGCGCTGACTTTTGAAGCTTTTGATTTCGTATAAACGTCAAAGAAGACTGCAATCAATAATACAAATCCTTTAATTGCTTATTAATAATCAATCTACTTTCAGCTCTCATTATCTTTCACAAGAACATGACCATTACTAGAGTCGAATTATCTTAAATTCTACTCTTTATGATATCAATTCCCCACTAATCTTACAGTTCAAATAAACTTATCACAAATACTGTCTATTCATCACCTAAAAATAAAAAAACCAGGACAAAATCCTAGTTTCAAATCATATTCATCTTTACTATTTTACGACTTACATCTTTAGACATAAAAAAAAGATATCCATTTGGATACCATAATCATCATATTTGGTGCGGGTGACAGGAGTTGAACCTGCACACCAAAGGTACTAGAGCCTAAATCTAGCGCGTCTGCCAATTCCGCCACACCCGCATATCATTATTATAGCAAATTTTTAATAAAAATCAATACCATAATGACTCAAAATAAAAAAATGGTGTCCTGCAGAGGACTCGAACCTCTGACCCTCTGATTAAAAGTCAGATGCTCTACCAACTGAGCTAGCAGGACACATTTAGAAATATAAAATTACTTTTATTTAATGGCTGGGCTAGCTGGATTCGAACCAGCGCATGACGGAGTCAAAGTCCGTTGCCTTACCGCTTGGCTATAGCCCAATATGATTTTAGTTTCTTATTAATGGTGGAGGATGACGGGCTCGAACCGCCGACCCTCTGCTTGTAAGGCAGATGCTCTCCCAGCTGAGCTAATCCTCCAACTGAATGGTGCCGAAAGCAGGACTTGAACCCGCAACCTACTGATTACAAGTCAGTTGCTCTACCAATTGAGCTATTTCGGCACTAATAAATGGTGACCCGTACGGGATTCGAACCCGTGTATGCATGCGTGAAAGGCATGTGTGTTAAACCGCTTCACCAACGGGCCATTCCGTTAACAACTTACTCATATATAATATCACGCCTGTCGAATCCTGTCAACAATTTTTATTAGTTTTTTTGCCGAATAACTAACAAATATATTATGACCTACTTTAATTTAAATATACTCAAATATTTACTTAAAAATAAAAACCTTGATAAAATTTTCAAAAGCTTTATCAAGGTTTAATTCAATTCTAGTTTTTAGGTTTAATATCTAATTGCTCTAATTTATCCCATAATACTTTTAACGCTTTCTCTGGATCACGGTAAAAGACACTTCCACGAATTCTTAAGAAACACCAACCTGCACGTTCTAGTACGCGCTGACGTTCCATATCTTGCTCAATTTTCTCACTGCCATAGAACGTATCACCATCACACTCAATAGCCAACCTTGAACGTACCCCCTCAACAACTAAGTCAATTTGATACTTTCCTACGCGAACTTTTGGAGTCACTTCATAACCATGTGACAAAATAGCTTTCATCACATCAACTTCAAACAACGTTTCACATGTCCCACTTGTTGAGACAAACATCGGTTTAGGATTTTGACAATAACTTAATAATTGATAACGAATATCTTCAGGCATTAACTCTTCTAGTGTGACAGAGTGATATAATCTCATTTCGCATTTTGCTCGTGAGGCAGCTACATTAAATCGTTGAGTATATTGTTTTTTATTCAACGTGTTATAACGCATATTCGGAGCAATAACTAATGATAAACACATAATATCACGTTCATCTCCCTGGAAAGAATAAGCGTCCCCACAAATAATTTGTCGCTCGATCATCACTTTCTCACCAACAGCATCAAGTAATAATGAAGAAATATATTTAGCTTGCTCTGCGCCAAGTAACGAAATAACGCCAATACTCTTATGAAAATAGGCAGGATTTTGAACCATTTCCTTTATATCAGAAACAATACGAATCGCTTCTTCATGATTGACTTTTCGCTCATTACGCGTTGCATTTTCAATATAAATAGCACAAACTGGTGGATTAAATTGCTCAGAAGTCAGTGGTAACTTTAATGGAATCATCTCGTTATGGTAACTTAATGCATTTGAAAAACCAATGATTTCAGGCACACATCTAAAGTGTTCTTTTAACATTAATTTACCTTTACTTGAAAAAACACGACACGCCACATCGTAAAGTGATGTTTGTAAATCGTATGAACTTCCTCCTTCAATATTATATAAATAACGCTGAGCTAAATCTTTGACTTGTGTTTCACTAATTCCCGGCATCATCGGACTAATTTGTTGATCATCCCCGACGATAACTGCCTTTTTAGCTCGCATAAAAATAGGTAAACTTAACAGATTACATTGACTACTCTCATCGATAATTACCACATCAAATAAATCTGGATTAATCGTAAAATTCTCAATAGCTTCTTTTACTGGCATAATCCAAACTGGAATCGCCGACTGACACTTTTCCATCTCAGTACGTGCTTCACGACGATATTTAGAGGCATGACGTCCCGTTCCTTTACCAATGCGATTCATTTTTTGCATCCATGTTTGAAGCGCTCGATCCTCTTCTGGCGTCACACGTTCTAATTGATTTTTCCACGTCATTTTAAAAATTAACTGCTTAATAATTGAAACCTCTTCTTTTTCAAGCAGAGATAGTTTCATTTCGAGCTCGCCAATTTTCCACTCATCAAGCTGATTTAAAAACGTTTGAAGCTTTCCAAACTCAAAAATTTCTTGTAAGCTTCCCGGAATTGATTCAACTAACCCAACTGTTCCTAATATCTCATTTGCAAACAATGGCATACTAACTTTTAAAGTATTTAATAACTGATAAAATTCTTGATACTGTTCCTTAATTTGAATTAAAGATTTAATTTCAACTAGCAATTCACTAAAACGTTCATGATTCTTTTCAACTAAGGACTCATATAATTTTGAACAAAGCGGATGCATATGATCATTCATCAAATTCGTTTTATATTGTGATAACAATACTTGATAAACGTCTCGCCATCCCTTTAAGCGCATTTTAACTTGTGTCAACTCAATCGAATAAGCTAAATGACTTAGCTGTGATAAATTCTCATACTCAATCTTTTTAAACGTCTTTGTTGAGGCGGTAATATACTCATTCAATGCTTGAATACGCTCCACACACTCTAACGTATTTTCTAATTGTTTTAACTTTTGATGATGCTCGAACAACTTCAAAAGCTGATTACTCTCAATCAAAGCTCCACCATTCACCGCTAAATTCTTATTCCAAACCGCCGCAAACTGTTGTAAAAGCTCAATCTTCTCTTTATACAATCTCACACAATCTAAATCATGCAATGTTTCAATCTTGTGCCCGTTTACACGCGTTTTTTCATAAAAAGCTTTTAAGTCGGGATTAAACGTTAAATATAAACCTCGAATGGGTTTATTAGCGTGAAGTTTCTCTGAAATGGTCATCAAAAACTGCTCGTATTTTGGATGATCAAAAAACTCGCATCGAACTTCATCATTTACAATTTTTAACTCATGTTCATTTATCTTAACCATAATCTGTTTAAGATGCTCATACACCGTCTGCCAAACCGAATATCGATCATCTGTTAATAAACACTCTTTTAAAATATGTTGTTCTAGTGGATCTTGTACTTTATCAAGCTTTGACACGAGTTGCACTAATTGTTGATGCACATTTTCTAAAAACACACGATTTTCATCAAACTCATATAAATCATCAAAAACTTTCAATTCCTCAAGACGAGTTAAATAACCTTGCTCCTCTTTTAACAAATGGCGGTATTCTTCAATACTTAACACACGACTTAAATTTGGAAAATGAGAATGAATAATCTCCTTATGCATTCTAGGTAAATGACACTTTAACTCCCACAATGTCACAAACTGCTCATCACTTAAGGGACACGTTGCATTCATTTCAATTAAATCTTTAACCCAATGATACTGAGCTGATTTTTCAAAAAACAACTGTGCCATTTCATAAGGCTGAGACATTTTCTCCTTCCATGGATATCCTTTTGAATCTAGCTCTCTGAATCTTATAATATTATTTCTCGTCATATTCATTTGGCGACGAATCATATCTAACTGACGACTTAAAACCTGAATTTCTTTTTCTAAAATCTGGCTATCATATACTGCTAATCCTTCAGAAATACCACGAATCGATTGCTCAATCTGATTAAGTGACTGGCGATCCCCACCAAGTAATGAAACACAAAGCGGCTGAATTTCTTCAGGTAATTTATCCATCAGAACACGTAATGCTTTATCTTTTTCACTCGTCACTAAAATTCGCTTCCCATGTGACAGCAAATGAGAAATTAAATTGACGATCGTATGGCTTTTCCCCGTTCCTGGAGGTCCCTGTACGGTAATGGCAATATTATTTTCAAGGCGTCTTGCAATATCTTTTTGCTCTTCATTCGCTGGAAGTGGAAATAATAAGTTCTCCCCTACACCCTTCCAACTTAAAACATCCTCATCACTTAAATTTAATCCCTCTACCCCGATGATCGATTGAATCGTTTTAGGAATCTTTCCACCTTCATCTATATAATCAAGCGTTAACTTTAAATCCTCTTTTAATAAAACATCCGATTTAGCTCGTACAAATAGCACATTACGTGGAGCTACAACAGGATATTTTACGCCCTCTTCTGACATAAATTTCTCAACATATTGACCATTTGGATGGATATAATGAATAAACTGGCGTAAATAAGGCTCAAATTCTTCTACGACAAATGGATTAATCGATTGATCCGCTACAAAATCCTTCAACTTCATAATTTCAGTATGATTTGGCAGTTCAATCCCCGATAGCATCTCAAGTTCTAGCTGATACCCCTTCCCCCCGGGAATTAATTTGGCAATTCCTTTTTCAGCATCAAACTCTAATTCTAACTTCGTTGTTAAAAGAGGATGATAAATTTGTGACTTACTTGGATAAGTGAGCATCCCAATTCCAAGCATTAACTCGAGGGATTTTTCCTCTGATTTAAAAACCTGCATCAACTTGAAAAAATAATCATACATTTTTTGAACTTGACGCTTACGCTTTTGTATCACCGCCCATTGCGTCCATAACCCTAACCATAATTTATACTGAGATGTAATTAATTCAATTCTCGATAAAACATCATCCATTTTCTCTAGACATTCTTCTTTAAAGATAAATGAAGAAGAATGTGAAAGTAAAAAGACTTGCCATGGCGTTAAATCAAATTCTTCATCTATCTCACTTTCAACTTTATCGCGTAATTTTTCAAGCTCTTCCTTTAGAATTTGCAATAACTCTAAATCAGAACAACTCACACTACTCTCTTTCGTATAATCAAAATCAAGTAATGTGACAACCTGAAAAACTAATTCATTTAAAGGAGGATAATCAGCATTAAAAGATTGTTGGTGAATTTCAATGACTGACTGTTCATCGTCTCCTTTACCATCCAAATATAGTCCAAATCCTTCTTCTAAATCATCCAAAAACCAATATTTCTCGTATTTCTGTATGTGTCGAATCGGCTCATAACTTAAATTTCGAAGAGCCAATAAATACTCGAATAACTGTCTCACCTTTTTCTCCACAGTCTTCCCTCCACTTTTCTTCAAAATACACCTAAACCTGATATTTTTCTACCTTTATTATATCATGAAATTTCCATGTTTCTTCCTCATTTCTCTCGTAGAATTCTGGGATTGTTTGATGTTTTTTGTCGTAATATAACATTTTTTTATAATTAAAAGTTAAATCAATCACTAGACTTTATTAAAGAGAAAAATTTAAGCATTTTTTTGCATTAAGTGAAATAAAATTCATGTTTATATTAATCGGAATTTCCACTCCTATCATGATATTCTCTCTCTTAACAACCGTATATCCAACATTAAATGAAACTTTTAGAAACTCACTCTTTCAAATTATTTCAGCCATTTCAACAACTAGCTATGCAACCGTATCCTTTAACGACTGGACTCCATTTGCGCTTTTCTTAATGATAATTCTCATGATTATGAGCGGGGGAGCAGGTTCAACATCCGGTGATATAAAACTCTATCGTATCTTACTTTTATGTAAACAATGTATCTAGAATCTAGAATCTAAAAATGAAATTTAAATCAGAATTTTTTATTAAGGAAGACACACTCCTCAAACCGGAAGGAAAAATATTTTTAGAATCATCTTTCATTATTGAAGCTTCTACCTATGCTTTCGCCTATCTAATTCTCTTACTGATAGGTACTTTCATTTTTTTAGTATAGGGTTATCCACTTCAATCCTCATTATTTGAATTTTCATCAGCACTTAAAACCAATGGACTATCTATCGGTATTACTTCTGCCACAACTCCACCGTCATCTTATGGACTGAGATAATTGGGATGATGTTTGGCCAACTTGAAATCTGGGTGATTGTAATTGCTATTATTAAAATTTTTAGACAAAAGTAAAAGGAGTATATCTACAATATACTCCTTTTACTTGAACTAAATATACTCATTTTCTATTAAATAAACAATCTCAGTCGTTGCAGAATTTGAAAAAAACGATTTTTCTTGTTGTTCAATCAAAACATGACCTGCAAACATCACTATAACTAAAAGAACCATTAAAATACCTAAAAAAATCCATCTAGACCAACTTGATTGATAAGATGGTCTTTTCTTATTACGCTTATTAGAATTTATTTCAATCTCATTATCCGAATCATAGTCAATCAATACTCCTGCTTCTTCCAAGTCCTTTTTATTAAATTCTTCAACAGTTACATCTAAAGCGCAGGAATTGATAGAAATTATCTCACCTTTTTCCATCTTCTATCCCTCCTATACTATTTAGTATATAAAAAATAAGAAAATAGGTGATATAAAAGTAAATCTTTCACTATTTAACTAAATAAAAAAACATCCTTTAAGGATGTTATCTACTAATTTATGGGGCGACTGATGGGAATCGAACCCACGAATGCCGGAGCCACAATCCGGTGCGTTAACCACTTCGCCACAATCGCCATGGCAGGGGTGGCAGGAATCGAACCCACGCTAACGGTTTTGGAGACCGCTGTTCTACCGTTAAACTACACCCCTATTAAATTAATGGTGCCGAAAGCAGGACTTGAACCCGCAACCTACTGATTACAAGTCAGTTGCTCTACCAATTGAGCTATTTCGGCACTAATAAATGGTGACCCGTACGGGATTCGAACCCGTGTATGCATGCGTGAAAGGCATGTGTGTTAAACCGCTTCACCAACGGGCCATTATTATAATGGCGCCCCAACTAGGACTCGAACCTAGGACCCCTTGATTAACAGTCAAGTGCTCTAACCAACTGAGCTATTGAGGCATTGTACAACCTAGCAACGTCCTACTCTCGCACTTGCGTACTACCCTCGGCGCTAAGGAGCTTAACTTCTGTGTTCGGTATGGGAACAGGTGTGACCTCCTTGCCATCATCACTAGATTATATTTGGTGCCTAGGGCCGGAATCGAACCGGCACGGGTGTCACCACCCGCAGGATTTTAAGTCCTGTGCGTCTACCAGTTCCGCCACCCAGGCATTTCATTATTTCAGGCACGCGCCTATTTTCAAAAATGGTGTCCTGCAGAGGACTCGAACCTCTGACCCTCTGATTAAAAGTCAGATGCTCTACCAACTGAGCTAGCAGGACTTTTATGGTGGAGGATGACGGGCTCGAACCGCCGACCCTCTGCTTGTAAGGCAGATGCTCTCCCAGCTGAGCTAATCCTCCAAATGGTGGCTTGGGACGGAATCGAACCGCCGACACAAGGATTTTCAGTCCTTTGCTCTACCGACTGAGCTACCAAGCCTATTTAAATGGCGGTCCAGACGGGAATCGAACCCGCGATCTCCTGCGTGACAGGCAGGCATGTTAACCGCTACACCACTGGACCTTTTGGTTGCGGGGACAGGACTTGAACCTGCGACCTTCGGGTTATGAGCCCGACGAGCTACCAACTGCTCCACCCCGCGATGTTATTTAATTAATATGGCGGAGGAAGAGGGATTCGAACCCCCGCTACGCTCTCACGTACTGTCGGTTTTCAAGACCGATCCCTTCAGCCGGACTTGGGTATTCCTCCACATATTAGTTGGTAGCGGAGGAGGGACTCGAACCCCCAACCTCACGGGTATGAACCGTACGCTCTAGCCAGTTGAGCTACTCCGCCATTTTATTATTTTTTTTATTTAATTGGTGGAGACTAGGGGGATCGAACCCCTGACCTCCTGCGTGCAAGGCAGGCGCTCTCCCAGCTGAGCTAAGTCCCCTGGGTATTTAATTAATGGTCGGGAAGACAGGATTCGAACCTGCGACCCCCTGGTCCCAAACCAGGTGCTCTACCAAGCTGAGCCACTTCCCGTTTTATGGCGCGCCCAAGAGGAGTCGAACCCCTAACCTTTTGATCCGTAGTCAAACGCTCTATCCAATTGAGCTATGGGCGCTATTAAGTTGGTGCCTAGGGCCGGAATCGAACCGGCACGGGTGTCACCACCCGCAGGATTTTAAGTCCTGTGCGTCTACCAGTTCCGCCACCCAGGCATTTATTTATCCATAAATGTTTATTCTTTTTTTTAAAATGGTGTCCTGCAGAGGACTCGAACCTCTGACCCTCTGATTAAAAGTCAGATGCTCTACCAACTGAGCTAGCAGGACTTTTAATGGCTGGGCTAGCTGGATTCGAACCAGCGCATGACGGAGTCAAAGTCCGTTGCCTTACCGCTTGGCTATAGCCCATTTTCAAAATGGTGGTGGGGGACGGATTCGAACCGCCGAACTCGGAGAGAGCGGATTTACAGTCCGCCGCGTTTAGCCACTTCGCTACCCCACCAGATGGTGCCGAAAGCAGGACTTGAACCCGCAACCTACTGATTACAAGTCAGTTGCTCTACCAATTGAGCTATTTCGGCATCTTTTTTATTTAATTATGGTGGAGGATGACGGGCTCGAACCGCCGACCCTCTGCTTGTAAGGCAGATGCTCTCCCAGCTGAGCTAATCCTCCATGCAGATATTTCTATCTAATTTTAAATGGTGACCCGTACGGGATTCGAACCCGTGTATGCATGCGTGAAAGGCATGTGTGTTAAACCGCTTCACCAACGGGCCTTTTATTTTCCGTTTTGCGACTTCGTTATTCTATCATCTCAACTTGTTTTCGTCAAGAGTTTTTTTGAAAAAAGTTTTTTTTCAAGAAGTTACTCGATTATTTTATCAACCAACATCTCTTTTGTCAAATACTTTTTAAAATTCTTTGTTAGTTCGTTTTATTTACCAGAAACGAACTTCTATATAATACCAAGTTTGTCGTTTCTTGTCAAACCTTTTTTTCCTAAAAAGTTTTTTAACTCATCCCCTTCTCTTGAAGAGAACTTTTATATAATACCAAATCTGTCGGTTGTTGTCAAACATTTTTAATATACTTTTTTAAAAATATAAAACACTCTAATATCAATCTGATATTAGAGTGTTTTATATAAATTATTTCGCTACACTTCCTGCAATATTTAAAGCATCCCACGTTCTTGCAAATGGTGGTGCATAGCATAAGTCTAACATTGCCAGTTGATCGGTTGTCAATCCTGCAAAAATAGCAGTAGCTAATACATTAACTCGTTGAACTGCATCTTTACGTCCAACAACTTGTCCGCCTAATAATACTTTTGTATCAGCATTATAGATTAACTTCACATAAATTTTGGTTTGTCCTGGATAATAACTTGTTTGATTCATATCTGTAATAAATACTGTTTTATAGTTTAATCCTAAATTTTTAGCCTCTTGTTCAGATAATCCAGTACGCCCGGCTTCTAAATCCATTACTTTTAGACACGCTGAACCTAAAGAACCGTTAAATTGTTGATGGGCACCTGCTAAATTTTCACCAATAATGCGTCCCATTTTATTTGCAACCGTTGCTAATGGAATATAAGCCGGTTCAGATTTCAAAATATGATTGATACTTGCACAATCACCAGCTGCGTAAATATCTTCAATTGAAGTACGCCCCTCTTGATCAATGATAATGGCACCATTACGGAGCATTTTAATTCCTGTATCTACTAAAAATTCAGTATTCGGTCGTACACCAGCAGTTAAGACAACAATATCGACATCATAACTTTCATCTTTAGTTTGAATTTTAGTTACATATTCTTGACCTTCTAAAGCTGTAACTGTTTGAGCTAAATGCAGATGAACATTGTGAGCTCTTAGCTCTTCTTCTAGAATATCTGTTATTTCTTTATCAAAAGTATCAACCAGAACACGATCATTTAATTGGAAAACATGAACTTCTTTTCCATATTGCTTAGCCGCTTCAACAACCTCAAGCCCAATAAACCCTGCTCCTACAATCGCAACACGATTTAAATCAGAATTTTGCATTGCTTGTTTTAAATCATGACCGTCTTCCATGCTTTTTAAAGTGTAAACATGTTTAAGATTTACATTTTGAATTGGAGGGATAATGGCACTTGCTCCTGTTGCAACCATTAATCGATCATAGTAATCGTCAAACACTTCATTTGTTGTTAAATTTTTTACAGTTACAACTTTATTATCTACATCTACTTTTAATACTTCATGTTCTGGATGAACAGAAATTCCTGAGGAATTGAATTGCTCTACTGTTCTTGCAATCATATTTTGAGAATCTTCAAAGAAATTTCCGACAAAATAAGGTAAACCACATGCTCCAAATGAAACATGTTTTGATTTTTCATATACTGTTATACTTGCATCTTTATTTGAACGCTTTAATTTTGCAGCAGCACTCATTCCAGCTGCAACACCACCAATAATAACAACCTTCATCATATAACCTCCTTAAAATTACCTTACATTATCTTATATTATATCAAATTTTCTCATAATATATATAAATAATGCCAAGCATAAAAAAAACATCCTTTAAGGATGTTATCTACTAATTTATGGGGCGACTGATGGGAATCGAACCCACGAATGCCGGAGCCACAATCCGGTGCGTTAACCACTTCGCCACAATCGCCATGGCAGGGGTGGCAGGAATCGAACCCACGCTAACGGTTTTGGAGACCGCTGTTCTACCGTTAAACTACACCCCTATTAAATTAATGGTGCCGAAAGCAGGACTTGAACCCGCAACCTACTGATTACAAGTCAGTTGCTCTACCAATTGAGCTATTTCGGCACTAATAAATGGTGACCCGTACGGGATTCGAACCCGTGTATGCATGCGTGAAAGGCATGTGTGTTAAACCGCTTCACCAACGGGCCATTATTATAATGGCGCCCCAACTAGGACTCGAACCTAGGACCCCTTGATTAACAGTCAAGTGCTCTAACCAACTGAGCTATTGAGGCATTGTACAACCTAGCAACGTCCTACTCTCGCACTTGCGTACTACCCTCGGCGCTAAGGAGCTTAACTTCTGTGTTCGGTATGGGAACAGGTGTGACCTCCTTGCCATCATCACTAGATTATATTTGGTGCCTAGGGCCGGAATCGAACCGGCACGGGTGTCACCACCCGCAGGATTTTAAGTCCTGTGCGTCTACCAGTTCCGCCACCCAGGCATTTCATTATTTCAGGCACGCGCCTATTTTCAAAAATGGTGTCCTGCAGAGGACTCGAACCTCTGACCCTCTGATTAAAAGTCAGATGCTCTACCAACTGAGCTAGCAGGACTTTTATGGTGGAGGATGACGGGCTCGAACCGCCGACCCTCTGCTTGTAAGGCAGATGCTCTCCCAGCTGAGCTAATCCTCCAAATGGTGGCTTGGGACGGAATCGAACCGCCGACACAAGGATTTTCAGTCCTTTGCTCTACCGACTGAGCTACCAAGCCTATTTAAATGGCGGTCCAGACGGGAATCGAACCCGCGATCTCCTGCGTGACAGGCAGGCATGTTAACCGCTACACCACTGGACCTTTTGGTTGCGGGGACAGGACTTGAACCTGCGACCTTCGGGTTATGAGCCCGACGAGCTACCAACTGCTCCACCCCGCGATGTTATTTAATTAATATGGCGGAGGAAGAGGGATTCGAACCCCCGCTACGCTCTCACGTACTGTCGGTTTTCAAGACCGATCCCTTCAGCCGGACTTGGGTATTCCTCCACATATTAGTTGGTAGCGGAGGAGGGACTCGAACCCCCAACCTCACGGGTATGAACCGTACGCTCTAGCCAGTTGAGCTACTCCGCCATTTTATTATTTTTTTTATTTGATTAATGGTCGGGAAGACAGGATTCGAACCTGCGACCCCCTGGTCCCAAACCAGGTGCTCTACCAAGCTGAGCCACTTCCCGTTTTATGGCGCGCCCAAGAGGAGTCGAACCCCTAACCTTTTGATCCGTAGTCAAACGCTCTATCCAATTGAGCTATGGGCGCTATTAAGTTGGTGCCTAGGGCCGGAATCGAACCGGCACGGGTGTCACCACCCGCAGGATTTTAAGTCCTGTGCGTCTACCAGTTCCGCCACCCAGGCATTTATTTATCCATAAATGTTTATTCTTTTTTTTAAAATGGTGTCCTGCAGAGGACTCGAACCTCTGACCCTCTGATTAAAAGTCAGATGCTCTACCAACTGAGCTAGCAGGACTTTTAATGGCTGGGCTAGCTGGATTCGAACCAGCGCATGACGGAGTCAAAGTCCGTTGCCTTACCGCTTGGCTATAGCCCATTTTCAAAATGGTGGTGGGGGACGGATTCGAACCGCCGAACTCGGAGAGAGCGGATTTACAGTCCGCCGCGTTTAGCCACTTCGCTACCCCACCAGATGGTGCCGAAAGCAGGACTTGAACCCGCAACCTACTGATTACAAGTCAGTTGCTCTACCAATTGAGCTATTTCGGCATCTTTTTTTTATTTAATTATGGTGGAGGATGACGGGCTCGAACCGCCGACCCTCTGCTTGTAAGGCAGATGCTCTCCCAGCTGAGCTAATCCTCCATGCAGATATTTCTATCTAATTTTAAATGGTGACCCGTACGGGATTCGAACCCGTGTATGCATGCGTGAAAGGCATGTGTGTTAAACCGCTTCACCAACGGGCCTTTTATTTTCCGTTTTGCGACTTCGTTATTCTATCATCTCAACTTGTTTTCGTCAAGAGTTTTTTTGAAAAAAGTTTTTTTCAAGAAGTTACTCGATTATTTTATCAACCAACATCTCTTTTGTCAAATACTTTTTAAAATTCTTTGTTAGTTCGTTTTATTTACCAGAAACGAACTTCTATATAATACCAAGTTTGTCGTTTCTTGTCAAATCTTTTTTGAAAAAAGTTTTTCAATTCATTACCTTTTATTGAAACGAACTTCTATATATTATCAAGTTTGTCGTTTTTTGTCAAACCTATTTCCAAACTTTTTGAAGAATTTTAAAGTAGCATCTAATGATGCTACTTTTTCTCTTGTCCTTTCCCCTTAAAAAACAAGGGATAGATACCAAATCCTATAAAACTTATACTGCTATAAATAATAAAAGTTGCATTCCTAATCTCTCCTAGGATTTCTTTGAATACATGTTTAAGACTTAAAATAACAAGAATTCCAATTAAGCATCTTAAGATTTTAATCACTAGTGTTGTATTCTCTTGAAATTGAATATACCTTTTTTCAATTGTTGTTCCGAGCGCAAATCCAATAAATGTTCCTAATGATTTTGAAAAATCTATTGAAGTCATAAAAATCCCAGGAATGAAAACAATTAAAGTCGCTAAATATAAGAACTGTTTATTTTCTGTTCTTTCATAAAGATAATACGTAATCGTTGCGACTATAATTCCAAGCAGTAATCCAACTATTACATCACGCGGATAATGAACACCTAAGTAGAGTCTAGAAATCGCAACTAATAATATAAGAAGTAAACTTCCCCATCTAATCGAGCGCTTCTTCAGGAATATTCCTATCGCAAAATAGGTTGAAGAGGCTCCTTGCGTATGTCCGCTTGGAAATGAATAACCTGTTGCCGTCTGAGTTCTTAGAGAACGAATCCCTTCTTTACCAATCGGACGTTCTGCTTTAAAAATATTCTTAATCCAATTATTTAACAAACAACTTGTAAAATAAGAATAGCCTATGTATTCACCAAACTTTTTATTATAGCCCCAGTAAATACAAAGAATCACCGACAAAATAACGGCACTTTCTCCTAACATCGTGATAAACTGAACCACTTGATCTAAAACTTCATTATGTATACTTTGTATCATGCGTATAATATCTAACTCACTCATTTTCTTTTTCCCCTTCTTCAAATATTTCATTCAACACCCTGCCATCACAATCATAAAAATCTAATCCTAGTATGCTAGCAATAGTTGGAGCAATATCCATGACGCTTATATTTCCCATCTCAAATTGATTTTTTATCCCGACACCTGAAATCATGACAATAGTTTTATAACCTGCCTTAAGCGGTGAGTAGCCATGATTACCTTTTGTAAAATTTGATTTAACATCTTTAGAGGTTAAATCATCTTTAAATTGATAGCCCGCCTTGGCTTCAATTGCAATATCAACATCTGATGAAGCATGAAGACGCTTCAAGTCATTAACTGTATAGATAGTTTCAATACCGTAAGTAGGATCTTGCATGACAGATCGCAGTAACGTCATCACTTCTTTTTTGATAACTGAATCGTGGTCTTTAATATAAACATAAGCTCCTAACCCAAGGGATTGAACATAAGCTTTGTAATTTAGTCCATCTTCTGTTTCAGTGATATAACCCGCTCTTTTTAACACATTATTTAAATAAACATTCTGATGAACATCCATCTGCCCATGATCACTTGTCACAACAAAGACTGTATCATCATAATATCCCGCTTCCTTTACTGCTTCTACAATTTCCATCACTGATTGCTCATACACATTAAATGCCTTCACCGATTCAATAGATTCAACACCAAAATCATGCCGAAAATGATCAACGGAAATAAGATGTATCGCTAACAAATTAGGTTTCTTAGATTTTATCGTATCAACTGCTACAGCGGTTGAAAATTGATCTAACTTAGGTTGGGTACCATCTCCTAGGATTTTTCCATATTTCAAATAGGACTTAACCAAGTACATCGGTGTACCACTTTCTAATAATTTCGTTGCTTGGTTTTCTCCTGCTAAGGCAATAATTTCAGGAATATTATAAGTGATATTTCCTCGCCCTGTGACTGGCCATAAAATACTAGCCGTCACAAATTGATGTTGTGCGAGTTTATCAAACAATGAAGGAACTTTTACTTCATCTTGATACCAGTACCACGTTTGGTTTTTGATTGGGACTCCTACCTGTAGCTGGTGATTATGATAAATTCCGTGTTTATCCGGAGTCGTTCCAGTGACGATTGAAGTATGGATGGGATAAGTTAAGGTTGGATAGACGGTAGTTACTTGATTAGAATAGGCTCCCCTGTTAATTAACTCTAAAAAAACAGGGCGTTGCATTAAGTTATCAAAATCCGCTTCATATACACCATCTAAACTAATCATGATGACATGTTTAGCTATTTCATTTCCTGTATAAGCTGTTTTTTTGAATACTTGTCCCAAATCAAAACACATCCAAACTCCCCCTATTAAAATAATGATTACTCCTATGTATATCATTACTTTCATTATTTTATTCATGTTTTCACTGCCCCCATTAAATTCTCCCCTTTACCTTTTATTACACCTTATTTTTATAAACACTTAAATATAACGAGAGATTATGTTTAGCTCATAAAAAAAAAAGAGTTGTCATAAAATACAACTCCAACCTATCGATATTCTAACATTCCACCTAATACATTGATGACATCGTATCCTAAAGAATTTAGGTATGCTGTCACTTGCTCCGTACGAGCTCCTGAACGACAAATTAAATAATAGCACTCTGTTTTTGATAAATATTGATGGGGTTCTCTCACTAATTCTTGCATCGGGATATGTCTGGCTTGCGCTAATTTAGGTAACGTTTTAAATTCTAATGCCTCGCGAATATCTATTAAATTGATCTCATTTAATTGAGGTTTTAAATCTTTGATATGAATGTGTTTCATATTTTGCACCTTCCTTATCCTCTCTTATTGTACCATTGATTCTTTTATTTATAAAATGACATGCAATAAATAAAAAAAGAGACTATCAGGAAAGTCTAATAGTCTCTTAAGTTAATGCTTATAGTTTAACGATATGAGAAGCTTGTGGTCCGCGGTTTCCTTGAGTAATTTCAAATTCAACTTTTTGACCTTCTTCTAATGTTTTAAATCCATCACTTTGAATTTCTGAGAAGTGAGCAAACACTTCATCACCGTTATCAACAGTAATAAATCCGTATCCTTTGTCAGCATTAAACCATTTTACAGTTCCTGTTGCCATGTTAAAAAAACCTCCAAAAATAAAATCATTTTAATTAATTAGTTACATCTCATCTAATACATGTCATTTATTAAATATTAAAACTGATGGAACTATCATTAATATTGTTGGTTTTATTTTTAAAATTATTCATATTTTATAAAAAAATTTTAAAAGCTACTTAAAAAAGTAGCTTTTAATGATTATTCTTCTGTTGAAACAGCTGTTTCAGATACGACTGCTCCATATTTTTGTTTTAAGTTATTATCAAAATATTGATAGTAACGTGTTAAGATACGTCCATTATATAATTTACGGTTTTTATCCGCTTCACGTCCAAATGCTTTTTCAAATTTAGAGAACGACGTTAAGATATTGAAATCCCAAGTATCTAATTTACGTTTCATGATTCCTAATTTTTTGTTTAATTTGAAGACTTCATCCTCTTCACCGATACGTTCTCCATATGGAGGATTTGTAATCATATAGGCGTATTTATAATTAGAAGAGAATTTATGAAAGTCTAATTGATGGAATTCAATTGCTTTAGCAACTCCTGCTTTTTCAGCATTTTGACGAGCCGTACGTAAAACTTGTCCATCTATATCATAACCAAACATACGTAATGAGTTATTCTTGATGGCTTTACGAGCACTGTCACGAACTTGTTCAAAAATTTCAGGATCCATTGATGGCCAATCTTCGCAAACAAATTGACGATTTAATCCAGGTGCAATATTATTTCCAATTAAAGCTGCTTCAATTAAAATCGTTCCCGATCCACAGAATGGGTCAACCAGTAAGCGTTCTGGTTTCCAACGTGATAAGTAAACTAAAGCTGCTGCTAATGTTTCTTTTAACGGAGCTTCTCCAGCGAATTCACGATATCCACGTTTGTGTAGTCCCGCTCCTGATGTATCGATTGTTAATGTCACAACGTCTTTAAGTAATGCTACTTCAATTTTATAAACCGGTCCATCTTCTGTAAACCAATCTTGGTTATACGCGCGTTGCATACTTTTAACAACGGCTTTTTTTACGATTGATTGGCAGTCAGGTACACTGTGTAAAGTTGATTTTACCGACTTCCCTACAACATGCATTTTCCCGTTAACTGGAATGTATTGACTCCAGTCAATGGCTTCTGTTTGATTAAATAAATCTTCGAATGTTGTCGCTTCAAATTCTGCTACTTTGATTAAAACACGTTCTGCTGTACGTAACCATGTATTTGTAATGGCGATGTCCATTTCATCTCCTTCAAAATGAACCTTACCATTTTCTAATTTTAAATCTTCGTAACCTAATCGTTTTAATTCGCGAGCTGTTACGGCTTCAATTCCAAATGTGGTTGTTGCAATTAATTGATAATCCATATATATTTCTCCTTATCTTAAAGTAGATCGTTTAGTTAAACGAATACTGAGATGACATTTAATTACAAAATTAGATTTAAACTACTCTTTTATTCTATCCATCTTACTCAAACTCACAACGTCGTTTTTAAGATGGCCCAAAATACCATTTTTAAGTTTATCATTAATCTGAACTGGTGGCAACGATTATCTAACTTTGTCGTTTGAATCGTATCAGTTTAAACCGAAAGTATCCTTTATATCATGAACGATTAAGAAACCGTTTAAACAAAAAAAGTCATTCAATTATTCACTGAATGACTTTTTTTCTATTTAATTTCAATGGTTCCATTGACTTGTTTCACGTACTTAATGTTTTGCTGATCAAGCAATGATGTCAGTTCCGATGTAATTTGTGTGCCCACTTGATTTTGATCGGTCACAAATTGGCTATAATAATCGCTGACTTCAGATGTCATGCTTTCATTTGCTACGACTAATTCTACCATTTGATTTAAGCTAGCTAATTTATAAGATAATAGGCGATTTAAATTAGAAAAAGATTCATCTGCCCCTTCACTGATACCAGTGGTTTTAATTTCAATATTTTGCTGAATAGTTTGAAGTTCTTGTTTATAGCTATCTGAAAAATCATTTAATTTTAAATGTGAGGTAAGTTGTTGATTCACTTCATTATGCATTGACATTAATTCGTCATACTCGGTTAGATATGTTGTGATTGGACTCACTGAATTCACTCCAAATAATCCAAGAAGTTTTTCTTGTGGAATCACGCCACTTGCATACAAAATAGTAACTAAAACAATGACAAGTGGTAGCCCCACTAATATACCTCGTAAAACATCAGCTCCCATTCCATCATTTGAAAGCGATAAGTTGAGGTGTTGATTTGAGGATTTATGATTTTGACGATTCCCTGCGTACTGACGGCTTAAATCATGATTCGCCTTATATTGTGTCGGGTCTATTCGTGGTTTTTCATATAGCTGTTTTCCTTCCTCTAATTCTTCTTCGAGTTTCCATTCTTGATACCAGTTACGATAATACTTTCTTTTTCTAGTCGACATCTCCCTCATTGCCAAAGTGATTAACTTTAGCAACTTCCCCCTTTCGTATGTGCTATTAGATCTTTTTTTATGTGTTATCTTTATCGTTACGACATAACAATCCTCATTCATGATGTCTCATTATTTTAAAATAATTCTTTATATTGTAGCTTACGTGATTTAGATTCAGCGTATGACTTTAATCAAAAAAAAGAATTCGACGTTTTTATTCATGTCAGAAAAAAAACAAAGAATGTGTCATTTGAATTCATAGGATAAGTCTTATATAATGATAGTTAAATGTCTCAAAATTAGGAGGATACATGGAACAACAATCATTAAGAAAATTTTTGATTTTTAACTTGTTAATCATGACGGTCTTTAACTTTGCCCATCCCGTCACACCTCGCCTTATTAATGAATTAGGGCTACCGTCATATATGTTTGGATTATTTTTTGCCATGATGTCTCTAGGTAGCTATATTTTTTCACCGATTTGGGGAAGTCTTTCCGATTACAAAGGGCGTAAACGCTTCTTGATGCTTGGTGTTTTAGGATATGGAACCGTACAACTTGGATTCGGACTTAGCCAAACAGCAGGTGTCATTTCAATCTTCAGGATTCTTGGGGGAATTTTAAGCGTTAGTTACGTCGCTGTTATAATGGCCTCTATTAGCGATCTTTCAACAAAAGAAAATCGTGCTAAATCACTGGCCTACTTAGCTGCCACAACAGCAATGGGAGCCGCTCTCGGGTCTAATATTGGAGGATGGATCGGAGCGTCAAATTATAAGTACACATTCATCGCCCAATTTATTGCCTGCATCTTATTAACGATTGCACTTGGTCTTTTCACAAAAGAAACCATTGAAACGAAAAAAGAAGGAAAAGCCTCTATTGCGACTAACCACTTAAAACTGAGCCAGAAATCGATTGATTTTAAATCAACACTTGGAAGCTTGATTATAACGGTTGCCTTTATGAACATTACCACAACGTCTTATAATTCAACAATCGGTTACTTTGTTGAATCAGATTTAAAACTTCCAACTCAATTAAATGGACTCGTTTTAAGTATCGCACCCATTTGTGCCATTTTAGTTAACTTCTTAATTAGTCCAAAACTGGCTGCTAAATACGATGAACTAAAAACATTAATGGTGGTCATCGCCTTAACTGCTTTCTCATTGTTTATGTGGGCCTTTAGTTCTAATCTGATAATTGTTGGATTATTCTTAATCATCTTCTTCATCGTCTTACCATTAGCACAACCGATTTATCAGAGTATGATTTCAAAACATGCAAAAGACAATGCTGGCGAAATCATGGGAATCCAGAATTCGGCCAGATCTCTTGGGATGATTGTCGGTTCTTTACTTGCTGGTTTCTTATATGACTATGGAAGTAAATTACCGTTTTTAGTCGGAAGTTTTACTGCATTTATTGCTTTAATCGTTCTGATTAAAGAATATAAAACAAAACAAAAAGACATCAGCAAATCATAGCTGATGTCTTTTTAGTTTAATACTTTTTAGGCTTAAATAATAACAAGGAACTAATGAGGCATAAAACGAACGATGGAATGCCATAAAAGGCACCAATTGCAAAAAATGAAAAAGTATGACCAATTGCTCCAATCACAGCTCCTTTCACTTTTTTTCCTTCTCGATTTAAGTAAGCCATTGTAATGAGGTTAAGAACAAGTAATCCTAGTGCGAAACAAGAGAACACTAATAGCATGAAACCAGAAAACCCTTTTGCTGGTTCCGATAGCCCACCTGTTAATTCAATTTGTGGAATTACGAGTTTTACTAACAAATAGACAACTCCTGCAATTAAGTTTAAAACAGCAGTCACAAGACTAAGGTTAAATCTTTTTTGCGCTTCCATAAACTCATCCCCATTCAGAAGTATTTCACCCTTATCTTAACATGTCACCCTATTTTTATCAACGCTTACAACAAATGGTTTTAGCTGACTTTTTCTAAGGTGATTAAGGCGTGCCGAGCATCAATTTCCTCTTCGGTTAAACCTAAGTTTAAAACCCGATTTAACTTTTCAACACAATACGAATTTGGTTTATAACAATTAGACGTCCAAATCCACATGTCATCCATTCCAAGTAAACGGCAAATAGCAAAAGCAATCGCAGCACCACGAGATACACCCGCTAAGCAATGAATGACGATACTTTCTACTTCTTCTGCATGATCTAAGACAAAATCTTTAATTTGATGACACTGCGCCTCAGACAGTAACGTTTGACTATCCGCTACCTCCGTAATATCATCAAAGGCTAATGATATTTTTTCAACAATTCTTGGGTTATGATAAAAGTTTGGGGGCTCTGTATTTGTTCCAACAATGGATACCAATAAAGCAACGCCCATCCATTGGTCATAGCTCCAATCCTGTGCTTCTTGTTGACTCATAATTTTGATTTCCATTTGATCACATCCTTTTCTTTAGCTCTTATACTATAGTTTATTGTAGATTTTTGAAATTTATCACCTTCTAATCAATGATTTTCTTTTTCCTTCCATCTAATGCTCATTTAACGATACATTTATAGAAAATTATTGATATAATTTTATTATAATTCTAATACCGGGGGGAAAAACGATGATACGTGTCGCATTAGATGGAACAGGAGATTTTTTTACGATTCAAGAAGCGGTTGATTCCATCTCAGATAGTAAACCTGAAACGATTTATATTAAAAAGGGAGTCTATGAAGAAAAATTGGTGATTGAAAAGCCCCATTTAACCTTTATTGGGGAAGAGGCAAAAGAAACAATCATTACCTTCTCTGATTATGCCAAAAAGCAATGGAATGAAGATGAAATTTATCAGACCTTTCGAACGTATACGGCTTTAATTGGAGCTAATCATTTATGCTTTTCTAACTTAACCTTTAAAAACGAAGCGGGAAAAGGAAGTGAGGTAGGACAAGCACTCGCATTATATGTAGATGGAGATTGTATTCAATTTCACGACTGCTATTTCCTGGCGCATCAAGATACGCTATTTACGGGACCTCTACCACCAGCACCTATTAAGCCTGGGTCTTTTGTCGGCCCAAGAGAACACGCTAAACGAGAAGTGGGACGCCAATACTTTAACAACTGCTACATTCAAGGAGATATTGATTTTATCTTTGGAAGCGCAACGGCTTACTTTGAAAAATGTACTCTTTTTTCAAATGCATTAAACGGACACAGTTATATTACAGCTGCCTCTACTCAAAAAGAAGAACCCTACGGCTACGTCTTTGAATCTTGCCAATTATTAAGTAATGCCACACCGCACACAGTTTTCCTTGGTCGTCCTTGGAGAGAATATGCACACGTTGCTTTTTTAAATTGTTATATGGGCCATCATATTCACCCTCTAGGATGGGATGATTGGGGAAAATTAAGCTCTCATGACACCGTACAATTTGTTGAATACAACAGTTATGGTCCCGGTGCAACACCCCATCAACGAGCTTCATATGCCAAAGTCATTGATCATCCAACTTATTATACTCGCGAACGTGTGTTAAAAGGTTGGAATCCGAAATGTTAAGGGAATACCGTAAAATTAAAATCAATATTTCATTGAAACAAATTAGTGATTAAACAAGATGAATAGTAATTTTCAAAATAACTAAAAATAATGATTTTATAAAATATTGAACCTACTATTTACTGTATTTATAGTTCATAATTATACTATAAATACAATTATAAATGCTTAAAAAGGTCTATGCTAAGCATAGACCTTTTGTAGTAATTAGAGCCTTTTTTTGAAGCTATCTCGTTATAGCTCTTTTTTATATAATATTCACAACACTTTTTTAATAGTATATAAAAATAAAATACAGGATTAATGATTTATCCTGACTATAAATAATCTCTATTAATAAAATAAAAAAGTTTACTATTCAAAATAAATATCAAGAAAAAAATTTATTTTCAACTATCGAAACTTCATCGCTTTTTTGTCGAAAAAAACGTTGTATATGTTGATATGATCCGCTATAATTGCGTATGTCTAGCAAAAAAAACGTCAAATATTGTCGAAAAATTAAAACATTAAAATTATTGTATATTTTGTCATTTGTTGTTATAATTCATGTGTCTAGTTATAAAATACTTTTTTTAACATTCTATTTCTCTAATATAAATCTTTACCACACAACTATATACCTTTTTTAAAAAAACTAAATCATTAGAACAATCTTCATCTTATTATAACTAGACTTGGATTGTTTTTTTAAACCATTAAGTAATTATATCTCACGAGTATGATTTTATTACTGTAAATACCTATCAATATTGAAGGGTCCTAGACCCGCTTTTTTATTTATTTTATGAATGAATAACTAATAACCTAATAAAGGAGGTTGAAAATGATCTCACCTAATCATTTAAACAATATCTTACTCATTATAGATGAAGTAAAGCTAATCCACTTCCATAAAACCTCTTTACTTCATCAATCCTTGATTTCTAATACCGAAAAAAATAAAACATATAGACTAATCACAGATATAACAAAGCTTGAATTACTAATTAACCAATTAGAAGTGGTTATAAAATCATTAGAAAAAATCTAATTTTCAAAAGCATCATCATAATAATTTGATAAATCTTCTAAATTTATTTTTTATCCCTTGAAACATAAATATACCACAAAAGTGTAGTATTGTCATTCAAAATATACTATAATTTCTCAAAAAATTCTTAAATTATAGAGAAAATAACAAAATATACCACAATAGTGTAGTATTGTCATTTAAAATACACCACAAACTTTAATAAATATCCATTACATCTAATCATACGAAAGGAGCATTCTATTTGTCCTTTAATTCCTTTTTATCGAAGTATAAAATAACTGGGTATGCACTATCAAGAATGACTGGTTTAAGCCAATCCACTATTGCAGCTTGGACTAGCGGTGTAAGAGATCCGATGGGAATGTCGTTAAAGAATGCGCTAAAAATTTGTAAAGCTCTAAATATTGACCTTAATACGCTTCACAAAGAATTGAATCAGAAAAATTAAAATTAATTATCATCAAACTTACTATAACTATCTAATTTTTATTTATGACGAATTGTCAATACAAATGCGACAGTTTCTCATGAAATAGCTCGAATGAAGTTTTCCACCCTAAACATTTTCGTGGTCGATGATTAATGAGGCAGAGTGCCTCATTAATCTCTTCGTCACTGACTCGTGCTAAATCTGTCTTCTTCGGGAAAAACTCTCGAAGAAGACCATTGGCATTTTCATTACTTCCTCTTTGCCAAGACGAATAGGCATCTGCGAAGTAAACAGGAACCTTTAAATCAGCTTCTACTTTGGAATAACAAGCAAACTCTTTTCCTCGATCAACCGTATAAGTTTTAAAGGTGTCTTTAGGAAAGAGTTTATATAACTCACTAATCGCTCGGTACATTTCTGTTGCTGAGCGATTTTCTATTTTAATGGCCACATAAAAACGTGTTTGACGTTCAACAAAGGTCGCCAAGCAACCTTTACTCTTTCCACGACTTGAAACAACCGTATCTAATTCCCAGTGCCCAAACGTTTCACGTCTTTTTACTTCTTTGGGACGTTGATGAATCGACGTTCCAATGTTAAATCGTCCGCGTGTTTCTCGTGGTTTTCGTCGCTTTCCTTTTTGTCTTAAACAACTTAAATCTCCTAACAAAATGGTTTCATCATAAATCCAACGATAAATGGTTTTAAATGAAAGAACACCCTTTAAAACGGTATTAGAAATTTGTTCAGGCGACCAGGTTAACTTTAAATAATGTTGGATGGTCTGAATGACTTGTTCAGATTTCTTCTCTGGACAACGACAACTTAATCGACGTTGTCCAGCTAATTCTTCTGCTAACTCAGCCTGATACGTCTTTTGAGTATTTCGTTTCAGTTCACGAGCAATCGTTGAATGATGGCGATTTAGTTGTTGAGCGATTTGTCTCGTTGAATAGCCCATTTTTGAAAGAACTTCTATACGTGTGCGCTCAAATGTGTTAAGATGTTTATAACTCATAAATAGATCTCCTTGTTAAGAATTTTGTGTGGT
This sequence comes from Turicibacter sanguinis, assembly GCF_013046825.1. Classification (NCBI taxonomy): domain Bacteria; kingdom Bacillati; phylum Bacillota; class Erysipelotrichia; order Erysipelotrichales; family Turicibacteraceae; genus Turicibacter; species Turicibacter sanguinis. The sequence goes on from NZ_CP053187.1 coordinate 120,883, forward strand.
AACTTCATTCTATAACAAAGATCCTATTTATGAGTTTTTTTTTGTGTCGCACTTAATATTACAATCTATCTTATAGAATATACCCCATTTATAGAATATATTAAATAATTTATGACTACACATTAATTTTTATTTTATGTGGTAGGGATGATCTGTATTTCTAAATTTATTTTCTTCCTATAAAAACTATTAAATTTAATGTACATCTTCTAAAACTAATGTGTGACCTTTAAATAAGAGGAACTATCGGATAATAGATAATTAGCTTTATCTGCGAACCATAGCTCCTTTTTTTATTCTTATTGGTGAAAAAATTTTCATTTATTTTCAAACTAATATACGAAGTCATCTTTTATATACACTAAAGGAATGGCAGTTTAAGCTGATAATTTATAGAATACTAAGCATAGTGTTTACTATATTTATCTTTCATCATTATAAAAGCTACTTCCTTATATCCCCTTTTCTTATTAACAAATATAAGCCGCTAAAATTTTGCTTACTTCTGTGACATTAACACCCCTTGCAATGGTTTTTTCAATAACGCCATATCCTGATACCAAGATCTTAAAATCAACATCTAAATCCACTGTTCCAGCTGCCTCCAAACTAAAACACGAAATTTTATGATAGGGAATATTTACATACTCAACCTTACTTCCCGTCACACCCTGGACATCTGATAGAATTAATCGTTTATTTGTCAACACAATATAGTCTCGAAATGATTTAAAAGCAAACTTAATCTCCTCATCTGAAGTTAAAATTCGTTTAAACTTCTCATCCACCTTATCAGGATGAATCTCTACCGAATTACCCGATAAGTTTTGCATGAATGACATGCCATCCCCTCCTTAAAAATTATCCACATATATTCCACGAGTTTCTTGTTCAAAATACAACGATCCCACCGTTTGAACACGTCCATCTGGATGATGATAATAAATAAAACGCTCTTCTCCCTCGTAAAAGGCATCGACATTAAAAACAATCCCAAATTTCTGACTTTTAGGCACAATCTCACTGTAAGCCCCTAAGTAATGAATATGATTAACATCAGAATCTAGATAAACATCCTCAGGAATACTAATCGTCGGATAATCGGAATTTAATCGAAAATTATTTAAATTAATCAGAGCTCCCAAATCCGTCGCTTCCGTGACTTCAAGTACGACGACAACCGTCCAAGTCGGTCCATTTTCATAGTATCCCCAATCCCACTCATCAGTTGACTTAAATTTTCCAAGGTTTAACGTGAAGTGATTCGCCAAATAAAATAATTCAGAATTTAAATCGGATGAAATAACATCTGAGATGAGATTTTCAGTTCCTTGAATTGAGGTCTGTTTTGTAAAGTACATTTGCTCAACCACTACTATTCCAAGCATGATTAAAACTGCTACTCCTACTATCATGCCAATTTTAATTTCTTTAACCAAATGATTCGAAGCACCAGAGAGACTCGGATAGATACGATCCATTTCTTCCGCTCTTTCATCTAATTCGTCTAATCGGCATTCCATAATACAGTCATAAGCTTCCTCCCATTCCTGTAGCTTCTGCCTGTAATACATATTACACTTAGCCTCTTTTTTATATTTCAAAACGAGCTCATCATAAATCGCTTCAATTTCTTCAAGCGACATCGAAGCATTCACTCCTAATACTTGATAGGCACGATTTAAATCATCCATTTCTTTCCCCCTACTCCCTTTCCATCCATTCACTCACAGTATTTCATTTCATTTTATGAATAAAAATCAAAATAAATGTCATTTCATCAGTAAAAGCCAAAAAACGGGTAGAGTTAGCCCCTACTCGTTTTTTATCACCCACGTCATAACTTTCATACTTTATAATCGATCTATCCCTGCTCCTAATTTCTAGTTCCTATCCTCTTCATATGTAAAGTATTTTTAATTTTATTTTCTGTTTTTTTCAATTTTCCAAACCTTCAATTTGCTTAAAAATTAGAATGACTTAATTCATTCAAAATTCATCTTCAACTCTTATATGTAACCTCTTACCTAAAGGATGGAATGTGGTATAATATGGATGTTGAGGGGGAATAACAATGATAATCGGAAAACTAAAAGACTTACCACGTTACAAAGGATTAAACCAAAACTTAGATACAGCTATTGATTTTATTTCAAATCATGATTTATCGACTTTACCACTAGGCAAAACTGAAATTGATGGAAATGATGTCTTTATTAATCGATTTGATTACTATGGAGAAGAACTTTCTAATTGCTTACTTGAGGGGCATCAAAATTATTTAGATATCCATCTCGTGTTATCAGGATGCGAATACTTAGGATATGCAGATGTTAGTGATTTAAATATCAAAACAACTTATGACGAGAAAACTGATTTCATTGAATTTGAGGGAACTCCGTTGATTAACTGTCCATGTTATCCTGAAACATTCGTCATCGTGTTTCCAGAAGATATTCACATGCCAAAATTAAAAATCAATCACGAACTCGTTCAAAAAGCAGTTTGTAAAGTTAAATTATCATAAACAAAAAGAGGCCCTTGGCCTCTTTTTCCTATTCTGAAATTACTTCTGGTTCAGGATAATCAATCCCAAACGTATTCACCGTCATAAACTCAATGATGACTTCTTTATCAACGGGTCTTCCATCAGGCGCAACCGTTAATGATTCTAAAGCATGCGCTACATCCATTCCACTAATCACTTTTCCAAAAGCTGCATAAGAACCATCTAAATGAGGAAATTCACCCAGCATAATAAAGAATTGACTTCCGGCACTGTCCATATCATTTGAACGTGCCATCGATAATACACCTTCTGTATGTTTTAAATCATTTCCAATCCCATTCGCTGCAAATTCTCCAACAATTTGATAACCAGGTCCACCACTTCCAATTCCTGTCGGATCCCCACCTTGTAAAACAAATCCTTTATCCACTCGATGAATCGTTAATCCATCATAAAACCCTTTTTCGATTAATGAAATAAAATTATACACGGTATTCGGTGCGATCTGCGGATACAATTGGGCTTCAATGGTTCCATAATCTTTAATAACCATCGTCACAATCGGTAATTGTTCAGGTGTTTCAACTTCTGGATAAATAATTTCATCTGGTAATTCAACTTTACTGCATCCCATTACGATTAAAGTCATGGCACACATGATGATTCCGGCTAAATATTTTATTTTTTTCATTTTTTAAATCCCCCTTAAATTCCTTTTCGATAAGCTGGCTGAATAAATTTATAGCGATCGGCTCGGTAATATGATTCCACGTATTCAAAAATTTGACCACTTTTTAAGTAAGACTGTAAACAAATGAGTAAACAAGGTGCTCCCGCTTCTACTTCTAAATAAGTACTAATCGGGGCTTCTAGTGAAATAGCTTCAATTTCTTGAATCGAATAATCAATTAAAAGTCCTAACTCTTTTTCAATGTAATCATATAATGAAATAGCGCCGATATCATCAGGTAATGACTTAATAATTTGAACCGGTAAATAAACAATTTCTACTGCCATTGGTTCTTCATCAGCCATGCGAACACGTTTTAATTCAATCACTTCTTGACCTTCTTTAATTTGAAGTTTACTTGCAACGATTTCATTGGCGAGCCTCACGGTCTGACTAATTAATCGACTACTCGGTTTGAATCCTTTTTGAATCATATCTTCGCTAAAACTTGTCAGTCCATGAATGCTTTTTTCATACTTTTGATGATTAACAAACGTTCCTTTCCCTTTTACGCGATACAAAACACCTTCGTACACTAATTCATTAATCGCTTGACGTGCTGTCATCCGACTCACATCATAAAGTTTCGCTAATTCCGGTTCTGAAGGAATCGTTTGATGCTCTTTATAATGTCCCACTTGTATTTGCTCTTTTAATTCTCGTGCAATTTCACGATATCTTGGTAACGACACGCCTCATCCATCCTTTATATTATATTAATTTGATTTTACCAAAAGAAAAACCAGGTGTCTATGTAATCTGACACCTGGTTCTTTTTGTTTTATTGTTTCTAATCTTGATGCAAAGCATCAACAAATCGTTTTGTGATTTCTAAAGGCCTTGTAATAGCCCCTCCCACAACAACGGAAAAAGCCCCAATTTCAAGCATTTTAGCCGCTTGTTCTGGATAATGAATTTTACCTTCTGCAATAACAGGCACCTTAATTGTTTGAGCTAACTTTTCTACTAACTCATAATCAGGTCCCCCACTTGGCATTGAATAACTGGTATACCCACTTAAAGTCGTTCCAACAAAGTCAACCCCACTTTCATAGGCATAAACGCCTTCTTCATATGTTGAAATATCAGCCATTAATAACAACTCTGGATATTTGTCCTTAATAGCCTGAATAAATTCTTTAACACTGCGTCCATCTACTCGATCTCTTAACGTACAATCAAGCGCCACAATATCTGCACCAGCCCCAACTAATTGATCCACTTCATCCATTGTCACTGTAATATATTGCTCAAACCCTTCGTATTGTTTTTTAATAATCCCGATAATCGGTAAATTTGTTTCTTCTTTAATCAAGGCAACATCACGAACACTATTCGTTCGAATCGCACAAGCTCCCCCACGTTTTGCAGCTCGTGCCATCAAAGGCATGACACTATAATCCTCTTGATATAATGGTTCACCCTCTAAAGCCTGGCAGGACACAATTAAATTCCCTTTTAATTTTTCAAGTATAAAATCTTTTGTCACGTTTCCCCTCTCCTTTTATAACCGACATCAACCCTTAAATAACTTCTTCGACATCTTGACTCATTTTATCTGCAACAAGGTGACAAGCCACAAAATGTTCTTCTCCGTCAATCAAGTAACGTTTTAATTCTGGTATGACTGTTTTACATTTTTCCATACAATCTTTACAACGTCCATGAAAATGACAACCACTCGGCGGATTAACTGGACTTGGAACATCGCCCTCAAGAACAATACGTTCGGTCTTTTTATCTAAATTAGCTACCGGAATAGCCGATAAAAGAGCTTGTGTATATGGGTGAAGCGTATGCGAGAAAATCTGATCTGTTTTAGCAAGTTCAACAATTTTTCCAAGATACATCACCGCAATTCGATCACTAATATATTCAACAACACTTAAATCGTGTGTAATAAAAATATATGTTAAATTTCGTTCTTTTTTGAGTTGTTTTAATAAGTTTAACACTTGAGCTTGAATAGAAACGTCTAAAGCACTAACGGATTCATCACAAACGATTAACTCAGGATTAATACTTAATGCTCTCGCAATCCCAATTCGTTGTCGTTGACCACCCGAAAATTCATTAGGATAACGATCCATATAATCGCGTCGCATATTAACTGCCTCTAATAAATCACCAATAATTTGTCGTCTCTCTTTTTTGGATTTAACGCCAAATTTTTTCAAAGGATCTGATAAAGATTGATAAATAGTAAACGCAGGATTCAACGAAGAATGAGGATCTTGAAACACAATCTGCATCTTTTGTCGGGCCAAATCCATTTCCTCTGCTGTCAGTTTTCTTAAATCTTTTTGACCTTCTTCTTGAAATTGATACAGCATTTCTCCAGCAGTTGGTCTAACTAATTGTAAGATTGATTTTCCAAGCGTTGTTTTCCCACATCCTGACTCTCCCACTAATCCAATCGTTTCGCCACGATAAATGGTTAAGTCAATTCCATTAACAGCTTGAACATACTGTTCCTTTTTCTTAAACAATCCCGATTTAATTGGAAAATAAGTCTTAACCCCTTTTAATTCTAATAAAACTTCCTGATTATTTTCCACTATTCATCACCTCTTTATATTTAAAACAGCGAACCATATGCGTGCCATCAACCATGGTTTCCCCTGGCATTTGATTACATTTTTCACACGAAAACTCACAACGTGGTGCAAATTGACATCCAGTCGGACGATCAAATGGATCAGGTGTTGAACCTTTGATTGGTTGAAGATCTTGATGACTTCCTTTTCCTAGAATCGGAATAGATTTCAGTAAAGCTTTTGTATATGGGTGCGCAGGGGTTCTTAGTATTTCGTCAACACTTCCACACTCAATAATATTTCCCATATACATCACTGCAACATCATCTGCTAGCTCACTCACCACTCCCATATCATGAGTAATCAATAAAATAGCCGTTTCATGATCTTTCTTTAATTGATTCATTAACTCAAAAATTTGTGCCTGAATCGTTACATCGAGTGCAGTCGTCGGTTCATCCGCAATTAAAACTTTAGGATTGCAACTCATCGCCATCGCAATCATTGCACGTTGACGCATTCCACCTGAAAACTGATGTGGATACTCATCAATTCGCTTTTCTGGAAATGGGATTCCCATCTTTTTTAATAATTGTAATGTTCGTTCTCGAGCCTCTTTTTTACTTATTTTTTCATGCGCTAAAATGTTTTCCATGATTTGAAATCCAACTGTATACACCGGATTTAAAGCCGTCATCGGATCTTGAAAAATCATTGAGATCTCCTGCCCACGTAAGGCTCGCATTTCTTTTCCATTGCGCTTTAATTGATCAATTCGAATATCTCCTTGATGCGAATGATAAATAATTTCTCCCGCTTCAATGCGAGCTAACTTCGGTAACAATTGCATAATAGAAGATGAGGTTACACTTTTTCCACATCCTGATTCTCCAACAATACATAATGTTTTTCCTTTTTTTATTTCAAACGAAACGCCATTAATGACTTTATTACAACGTTGATTCGTATAAAAATACGTATTTAAATTATTAACGGTCACTACTGCTTCATTTTGCACACTCTCACACCCCTATCCTTGTTGTGTTGGGTCGGTACTATCTCTTAGTCCATCTCCAATAAAGTTAATACTCATCACAAATAATGAAATAACAACCCCAACGGGTAACTACAACCACCAGCTATTTTGTAACGTAAACATATCCTGTGCGGCATTTAAAATATTTCCCCAAGTCGCGATTTGTAATGGAACTCCCAGTCCTAGAAAACTCAAAGATGCTTCTTCTAAAATAAACATCGCTGTACTTAAAGTAATATTAACTAAAATAGGACCAATCGCATTCGGTAACATGTGTTTATAACAAATCACAAATGAATTTAATCCAAAGGCTCTTAATGATTGAACATATTCCTCCTCTCGAATGGATAATATTTGAGCGCGTGTTAAACGATAAACACTCCCCCATCCAGTTAAAATAAAAATAATGATTAAATTCATTAAACTTTGTCCAAGAATAGTCACCAATAATAAGACAAGTACTAATTGGGGAAATGACATAAAGACTTCAGAAATACGTAGGATTAAAGCATCAAACCAACCACCACGATATCCTCCATAACAACCCAGTAATACTCCAATACTTGCACATCCTAATGCACTTCCAAGTCCAATTAAGATTGAAATTCTCCCTCCATATAAGACCCTGGCAAAGACATCACGCCCGACCTTATCTGTCCCAAACCAATGAGTGGCTGATGGAGCTTTTAAAACACTACTCATATCAATGGCTAGTGGATCATACAGCGTTAAAAGTGGCGCAAAAATCGCCGATAACAAAATAACTCCAAAAATAATAACGCCAATAACGGCTAACCGATTATTTAATAACTTTCTTAAAGAACGATTCATCTTTTTGTGACCGAGTTGCCCTTTTTCCTCTGCTTCTCTTAATTTATCAAGTCTTCGATCAAATCGACTTCTCTTCATTACACTCGCACTCATAAGAACCTCCTATTTTAATTTAACTCGTGGATCAAGTAAGGCTGTCACCACATCAACTAAGAAACTAGCAGTTAAAACAGCTAAGACAGAAAATAAAGCAATCATCATAACTAATGGATAATTTTGCGCACGCACAGCGGTTGCAAAGGCATTTCCAACACCCGGCCATCTAAAAATCGTTTCAATCACAACGGCTCCCCCGATGAGTGTTGGTAACCTAAATCCAATTAAAACAACAACCGGTGTCAATGCCACCCTAAATCCATGAACTAAATTAACCCGCCACTCAGGTAACCCTTTGCTACGTGCTGTTCTAATGTACTCTTTGTTCATCGTATCTAACATACTTGAGCGTGCATAACGCATAACCCCTGCTGTTAGGGCAATTCCAAGAACTAACGCAGGTAAAATTAAATATTCGATTCGATCAAAAAAGGCTGTTTGTCCAGGCATCGAACGTCCGCCAACGGGTAACCATTCTAAATTTAATGAGAACATTAAAATACATAACATTCCGAAGAAAAATTGTGGAATCGAAACTCCAATCATACCAGCTACTGTTAATAACCCTTCTGTAAAAGTCCCACGACGAATCGCACTGAATAATCCAAGGATACTTCCAAGAACAGTTGAAATAAATAAAGCGGCTGCTGATAACTCAAGCGTTGCTGGAATTAACTCTTTTAAGATTTGGCTAATCGGAACACCACTTGAAACACTATATCCAAAATTTCCTTGTAACAGTTCAACGACCCAACGGAAATAACGAACTAAGAATGGATCATTTAAACCATATAACTGGCGTAACTCTTCAAGCTTTGCTGGATCGGCATTGGCTAATAATTCTGGACTAATTAAATGTGATACGGCGTCACCTGGCGTTAATTCTAATCCTAAATAAATTAAAAACGTAATAATGAACACCATCGGAATCATTCCGAGTAATCTTTTAACAATAAAATTAAACATGTGGCCCTCCCCCATATTTTAAAATAAGGAGTGGATTTAAGTTCCACTCCTTAAATCATGACACTAAGAATTAAATTATTCCGCTAATTCCCAGTTTTGAATTTCCCAGTTGTAGTTATACTGTGGGTTCCCGATTGCATCAGCCCCTTTAACAATTTTTTGACTTTGCACTAAGAAAACTGGCTGGTAATATAATGCCATTGTAAATAATGTTTCATTTTCGTATTTTTGTAATTCATAGAATGCATCTTGTTGAACTTTAGCATCCATTGATGAGTTTGTTGCATCAATTAAAGTATTTAACGTCTCATCTGATGGAGTATGTGAGTTAGAAGCTGAGCCTGTACGGTAGCGGTCATAATATTCATGCATTGATAAAGCAGCATTTGCTCCATATGCCATATCCCAATCAACAGCTGATGGTCCGTTGACTTGATCTTCTGGTGCTGACCATAAAATCGTTGCTAAATCTCCCTCAACTAATCTAAAATTCATCTGTATACCGATTTGGCTTAAGTAAGCTTGAATAGTTGTCATTAAATCAACAGTTAATTGGTCTGTGTAGTAGTAAACAACATCTAACACATAATTTGGATCCCAATTTGCCTCAGCTAATAATTCTTTTGCTTTTTCTGGATTATATTCATAATCATTTAAACCAGAAACTTTGCTTGATCCATTTGGCGTTAAGCTATTAGCAGGAACAGCTGAACCATTGAATAAGTTATCACAAATTGCTTGCATATCGATTCCATAACGAATCGCTTGACGAATGCGTGCATCAGCTAATGGTGAAACAGATCCATCTTTTTTATTAAATTTATTTACATACAATAAACGAGTATAACGAACATCCACTTGATTAATAGTTAATCCCTCAACCCCTTGTAAAGCTTTCACATCATCAACATTTTTCGTATACCCATAGTCAAGTAATCCAGCTTTTGCGTTATTAACAAAGTTTGAATCACTTTCACCACTTGGTGTTAAATGAATTTTAAAATTTGCCACACCATCATAGTATTGATCAAATGGAACTAATACGGTATAGTCGTTCATTTTTACTTCTTCAATTTTATATGGACCTGACCCAATTGGGTTTTGGAAGAATTTTGCTTGTTGAATTTGAAGCGGGTCAACATCTGTGAAATACTTTTGTGGTAATGGAGCAAATTGTGTAAAAGTTAACAACGCATCTGGTGCTACTTTTTCAAACGTAATCATCACATTATTTCCATCAATCACGATTCCTTCAAGTTCTTCTGTATCTCCTGCTAAATAAGCATCAGCTCCTAAAATAGCATGGAAAGTTGACGTGAAGACTGGATTTAACACAGCGGTTCTCATTGAGTATTCGATGCTCCATTTAATATCTTCAGGTGTAATCTTTTCTCCATCATGCCAATAGATATTATCTCTTAAAACAAAAGTTAATTGTGTTCCATCTTCACTTAAGGAATAGTCTGAAGCAAGTCCTCCCTCTACTGGATTTAAGTTTTCATCTGCTTCAATTAAGTGCTCATATAATACTTTGTTATACATAAATAATCCTGGGTTTAACCATGGTGTTTCAAAAAACTCAACAGCCCCCCCATTTGAATACAGAACTTTTTCTTCATTAGATGTTGCTGGTTGCTCTGCAACTGTTCCTCCATTTGAACTATCGTTAGTTTCATTTTTTGCCTCATTTCCTCCATTACCACAAGCCACTAAAGATACACACGCTAGTGTTGCAATCATCCCAGTAAATAACTTCTTCATCCACTTTTCCTCCATCTCAATTTGATGTGAAAAAAATATTCATCATCTAAATTTTTTTTGAATATTTATTTCATTTACAAACTCATCATATCATCGCCCACACCCTGTGTAAACGTTTTTAAAAAATGAGAAAAAATAGTCCTAATGAGAAACAAATTTGTCCATATCATCACTTTTTTAGGGTTCAATATAAAAAAACAGATGGTTTGATGACCATCTGTTTTTTTGACTTTTTTTATTCTGCAACAGCTGTTGAAGCCAATTGAATATTTAACTTTTTTGTATCCAACTTAACTTCAGATAAAGCTTCCTCATCTGCAATTAAAATGACATTGGGATGCACTTGTAAGATTGAAGCTGGACAATCCGTTGTCACACTTCCCCCTACCATATGTGCAACTGCTTTCGCTTTATTTTTTCCAAGTGCGATTAACACAATTTGATTCGCTTGTAAAATGGAGCGAATCCCCATCGTCACTGCATATTTTGGTACCTCATCTAATGACTCAAAAAATCTCGCATTATCAAGACGAGTTTGCTCATCTAATGTTACAACATGAGTCGTTGCATTAAATGGTGTTCCAGGCTCATTAAATCCAATATGCCCATTTGAACCAATACCTAAAATTTGAAGATCTACTTTATTTTGACGAATCACTTCATCATATCGTAAACATTCATCCTGCGGATTCAAACAATCTCCTGATGGAATATTAACATTATTTAAATCAATATCAATATGATTAAATAATTGTTCTTTCATAAATGTCGCATAACTTTGAGAATGTGTTGCATCAATCCCAACATATTCGTCTAAATTAATCGTTTTAACATGTTGATACGACGTCTTATTTTTTTTATGATCTTCAATCATCGCCTGATATAATCCAATCGGGCTACTTCCAGTTGCTAAACCTAAAACAGGATTTTCTTTTGTTTTTACAACCTTTAAGACTTCCGAAAGAGCAGCCTGTCCCATTGCTTCTACAGATTTAACTTTAATAATTTTCATCCTTATTCCTCCTTAATCAAAATCTTCTCAAATTCTTGATTATCTTCCTTACCTACATTATACCTGTCTATACAAGTCCTGTCTATACAAGTTTTTGATTTTTTTTAAAAAGGCCTAACTGGCCTTTCATTAAATATGATGAATATGATAATAAACTGCACCAACTAAACCGGCATTATTAAAAAGCATGGCCGATTCAACTTTCAATTCTTTTTTGAACTGTTCCATTGCATGAGATAAGACATACTCTCTAATAGGCTTAATAAATCGCTCTTCTTGCGTGCAAACACCGCCACCAATCACAATAATTTCAGGATTAAATAAATGAACCAAACTCACAAGTCCTTTTGCAATCATAAGAATCCATTCTTCTACCATATCAGCTACTTTTTCATTCCCCGCTTCTAACGCCTCAAAAATAACACGTCCATTTACCTCATCCCTTGAAACAGGTAAATCTAACTCATCATACCCCTCTAAAACTTTGTTAACTAACGCCGTCATCGATGCATAATTTTCATAGCACCCTATATTTCCACAACGACATTTCACACCATGAGAATCAATCGAAAAATGCCCTAACTCACCCCCAATTCCAGTAGTCCCTTGCAAAATCTCGCCATTCACTAGGATTCCACCTCCAACTCCTGTTCCAATGGTTATTCCGATGACATGCTCGTAACCTTTCGCACGCCCTAACCACTTCTCACCGATAATCATACAGTTCGCATCATTTAAAACGGTCGTTTTCAATCCATATTTAAGCTCTAATTCCTCTTTAATATTTGTATGACACCAATTTTTAATATTTCCCCCAACACCAATGACACACCCACTTCGATAATCGATTTGTCCTGTTGCTGATACTCCAATCCCTAAAAAATCTGCCAACTCTACCTGCTCTTTTTCAAAAAACTCATCAATTGCTACCTTAACTGTTTCAATAATAGGGGTCTCATAAGCATCAAATGCAACACCTTTACTATACGTTGAAATAATCTCTCCCGTTTTATCAACAATCCCTAACTTAACAGCCGTCCCACCAATATCAACGCCTAAATATTTCATACACACCCCTCCTCAAATTGAATAAATCTTAAAACTTCATCTTCAAATCGATTGCAAAGTTCATGATCAAACTTTGCAAATACTAAGTGCATCTTATTACACATTGCCTGATTGAAAATAGCATACTGCGTACTTGGTGGACAAGATGAATCAAGCAAACCTGTTCCAAGTAAAAATTTACAGTTTAATTGCTTCGCAAAATGGACCACATCTAAATACCCAAGTCTTGAAAACACCTCATCCTCACGCTCATGAAGTGGATCAAACCATCTAAAATAATAACGAAGTCCTTCATACATTAATGAATCTAAATCCATTTCCCATACTCGTTTAAAGTCAGCTAAAAAAGGATCTTTAGCCACACATTTGTTAATTTCTTTATTCATTGCGGCCACAACAATCGCAAGTGCTCCACCTTGTCCTTGTCCATAAGAGACTATTTTTTTGGTATCAATTTGAGGTAATTGTGATCCAATTTTTGATAATAAATAGGCATCTAAATAAACTTTTCGATAATACATTTGATCCAGTTCATCATCAATGCCTATCATTAAATGACCACAGACAGTTGTTCCTAAAACACCTCCCAAATCTTCACTCATTCCGCCTTGTCCTCGACAATCCATTGCTAACACGGCATAACCAATGCCAATATAGCGCGTTAGATGATACCAACTCTTACTACTTTGCTTATAATCATGAAATTGAAGGATAAGCGGTACATTTTGGCGATTCTTTGGACAAATATATTTCGCATGAATTCTTGCGCCATCAATTCCCTTAAAATATAACTCATAATAGTCAGCACACTCATTTAAGAACTCTTTTTTTACCAATTCATACTCTAAGTCTCTCTCATTTAGTCGCGCTATTTGTCGATTCCAATAGTCAATAAAATCCGAGGGATAATTTCCTTTTCCTAAATAACAATTAAGTTCCTGTATAGGCATATCCATCATTGGCATCTTAATCACTCCCCTCTAGAAAAAAATCAATTAACAAATTATCAAAAATTCCAATTTCTTCATGTTTATAATCAGGAAAGATGACGTGTTTTTTCGGTCCATTCAAATGATTAAAAACAGCAAACTGCGTACTAGGCGGACATATCTGATCCATCAATCCTGTTCCTAATAACACAGGTACCTGAATTCGATGAGCGAAATGCTGAGCATCAATATATCCGAGTTTTGTAAATATTTCTTCTTTTCGTTCATGTAATGGATCGAACCACTTAAAGTAATAGCGAAGTCCCTCATAGGCTATCTGATCCAAATCCATTTCCCACACACGTTCATAGTCAGATAAGAATGGATACAGTGCAGCACATCGTTTTATCATTGGATTTAATGCCGTACAAATAAGAGCTAATCCACCTCCTTGACTGGCTCCATTAGCAAAAATTCGTGTGTGATCAATCCCTTCTAACTGTTCAACAATGCGACAAAGAAGACAGATATCCTGAGCTAACTCAACATAATACATTTGTTTAGGATCCCCATCTAATCCTGCTACAATATGACCAGATACCGTCGTTCCAATTCGTTTGGATAAATCCTCACTTTTACCTCCTTGACCCGGACAATCCATTGCAATTACGGCGCATCCTATCCCAACGAAAGAGGTTTGCTCAAACCAACTTCGACTCGCTCCAGGATAGCCATGAAACTGAAGAATGAGTGGAACATTTTTGGACGATTTGGGCTTTATATATTTCGCATATCTTTTACCCCCACGTATTCCGATAAACGATATCTCATAATATTCACAAGTCTCAAACTGATAAATTTCATATGGATTCATTTCATAGTTTAACGAAACATTTAATACTTCTAAAATTCTTTCATTCCAAAAATCATCAAAATCTTGTGGAATCGGATTCGTTCCGTCGTAGATTTCAAGCTGCTTTAAAGGCATATCAACCATTGGCATCCGCGTCTCTCCTTTTAAACTAGGATTTATTTTAAAATAACACCCGCTACTTTGACGGGTGTTATCTTTATTTAAATTTGTGTGCAGATCAATTTATCTCTTAAAGATGCTTTAAAAATTCAACATCATGAATTTCGTATTTTTCTTTTAATACCTTGAATCCTTCTTTATAAATGGCTTCATTTTCAGGTGTTACATTTTCAAATGGACGACGGCAGTACCCTGCATTAATTCCCATCCATTTAAGCATCACTTTCATTAAAGCATAGAACGATGGATAACTTAAAGCATACATAATAATTTCGACTGCTTCTTTTTGTAGACGCTTTGCCTCGTCCAATTCCTTATTCTGGACCGCATTGTAAATATTAATAAATAATTCTGGCATCACATTGTAAAATGATCCAACAATTCCATCTGCTCCAGCTAATAGTCCAGCCATGGCCATTTCATCTGCTCCGGAGTAAACCAAGAAATCTTCTCCAATTTCATCTTTTATTTGAGTAATTTCATATAAAGATAAGGCTGTGTATTTAATTCCTTTAACATTTTCAATTTGAGCTAATCGTTTAATAGCATTCATCCCAAGTAATCCAACAAGCGGTACGTTATAAACAATCATTGGAAGAGAGGTTGCATTGGCAATATCTTCATAGTATTTTACAATTTGATCCTCATTAAATCGCCAATAAAATGGTGGGACACTTGAAATTCCATCTGCTCCAGCTCTTTCAGCATGTTGTGCCAATTCAATTGATAATTTAGTTCCAATAGCTCCAACATGAACAACGACTGGAACGCGCCCTGCTACCTCATCCATGACAATTTCAACAACACGCATTCTCTCAATAGATGACATGGTAAATCCTTCACCTGTTGAACCAGTTAAATATAATCCATTTACCCCTTTATCAAGTAAAAAGGAAACTAACTGCCTCATTCCCATCTCGTCAATATTTTCGTCTTTGTCAAATACCGTTAATAATGCTGGTACAACCCCTTTAAAGTCTTGAATACTAAATTTACTCATCTTTTTAAGTCCCCTCCGCCTAAGTAGCTTTTGAATCGATTATAAAAATATTTTTCAAACACTTCTTTTAAAATGGAGTTTTCCTCCAATTTCATTGTTATCTTAACACTAAAACTACTATTAGTAAACGCTTACCGGCGGGATAAAGTAGAGTTCAAAAAAAAGTGAATATGAAGTGTGACTTTATCCATATCGTTTTAATATAGATTAAAAAGGAGTCTATCTCTTTTGAAATAGACTCCTTTTTAGGAAATGGGATTAACTTAGTTTTAATAGTAAGGATAAGATGAGCCACAAGATGGTGCTCTGTGTCCATATCCCCATCCGTAATTAGGACGGCCCCATCCATAACCGCCATAATATGGATACCCCCATCCATATCCTCCGTAAAATGGATAGCCTCCCCATCCAAAACCTCCGTAAAATGGATAACCAAATCCACCCATAAAAAAGCGTTCATCTTCTGGTCCTCTTGTCATTCCACATACTGGTGGATAAGGAATCGAATAAGGACTTGGCATTGGTGGATATGGAACACCTGCATATGGGAAGGTCATCTGAGGAACATTAGGAACTTGATAATTTGTTGTCGTATAAGACGGAGCACCTTGATAATATGATTTATTCATATTAACTAGATATTCCTCCATTGTTTGTTGAGTACTTGCAATTTTTACACCCTCATTAGGCGCTTTTACTGCCTCGGTTTTGGTTTGAACCTGTTTAAGTGGAATAGTTACGGCTTCTTCGGTTTTGGTTTGAACAAGTGGGACAGTAGTCATTTCTTGATGGGTACTCACTGTGACTGGCGTCTCTGTCACTAAAGAAGTCATATTTTCAACTGGTTTTTGGGTTACCGTTTGCGTAGTCGTTGTCGTCGTTGTCGGTGTTTCAGAAAGCATATGACTCTCTGTTACTGTTACTTTTTTTGTTGGGGTTGTGTTGACAACAACAGGCTCTGTAGTTGTTGCAGTTTGTAAATTAATACTCTCCTTATCTAAATTAGGATAATACTTTTGAATGTTTTGTGCTACATTTGGCTCATCTTTTCTGACTGGTGATGGCACTTTAACTTTTAATCCGGGTACGAGTGGAGTTAAATGATTAATATGTGTATTCATCCCTATCAAATCCTGGACACTAACATTGTATTTTTCTGCAATAGAATCAAATGTGTCATTTCGTTGCACGATATGGATTTTCATAAGTCCGATTCTCCTCTCTACAATTTTCTCTTTACAATATATGTTAACCATTTCTTGAATATAACTTCGTATTTCATGAGAAAAAGATTCTATTATCTAAAGATAAAGATTTTTAAATGATGTAATTCTTCTCAAGGGTTAGGTCTTTTAGAAGCTAGACCTATTTTTAAAAATAAAATCTATCTTCGATTACTCTAGAAAATATCCTGCAAGAAAGACTGGCCTATCAAGAAGAAAAATCTCTGCGTTGCTAGAGTCATTTAATAACAGTTTCACACCATTACAAATCTAGACGTATAGTCAATGCTAATCCATTACAAATAAAAATTTTTTTATTTAATCTGGCGCTCTTTAAACCAATACCGTCCCATTTTGATTATGAATTTAGAGTAAATATTTTATTTATTATTGTTAATTTAAAAACAATAAAAGAATGAGATGAATTGACATATTCATGCTGTACCATGTTGGCTTTAAAGTAACGCATAAAACAAAAAAAACCATATTACGACATGTAACATGGTTTTTTGAAATAGGATTAGTCTTTGAATTCAAATTCAAAGTTAAGAATACGAACAAGATCTCCATCTTGTACCCCAAGATCACGTAATGCTTGATCAACTCCAGCATGACGTAATTGACGTGCAAATCGCATAACAGATGCTTCACGATTAAAGTCTGTTTGATGGAAGATTTTTTCAATATGGGCTCCAGTTACCACATAAACTCCATCATCTCCACGAGTGATATGGAATTTAGCTTCTTCAGGAGCAAACTTATACATAACTGATTGTTCCACTTCTTCTTCATCATATAATGGGAATTGTGGAGTTGTTTCTAATAAATCAGCTGTTTTGTATAATAATTGGTCAATTCCTTGACGTGTTGCAGCAGAAATCTCAACGATTGTAACATCGTCTCCTACTTTCTCTTTAAAGATACGTAAGTTTTCTTCTGCATCCGGATTATCCATTTTATTCGCCACAATAATTTGTGGGCGTTCAAGAAGTTTATAACGATATTGTCCTAATTCGTTATTAATCGTTACATAATCTTCATAAGGATCTCGGCCTTCCATTCCTGACATATCAATAACATGTAAAATAACACGTGTACGTTCAATATGTCGTAAGAATTGATGACCAAGTCCAGCTCCACTTGCCGCTCCCTCAATTAATCCCGGTAAATCAGCCATAACGAATGAACGACCATCCGGAACTCCAACAACACCTAAATTTGGCACTAATGTTGTGAAGTGATAAGCAGCGATTTTTGGTTTACAAGCTGAAACAACAGAAATTAAAGTTGATTTTCCGACACTCGGGAATCCAACTAATCCAACATCAGCTAAAACTTTTAATTCAACACGAATTTCGCGTTTTTGTCCTAACTCACCATTTTCAGCAAGTTCTGGCGCTGTATTTCTTGGTGTAGCAAAATGAATATTTCCACGTCCTCCGCGTCCACCTTTTGCAATAACAGCACGTTGTCCATTTTCAGTTAAATCAGCAATAATTAAATTTGTGCTCGTATCATAAACGATTGTTCCAACAGGAACTTTAACAATTAAATCGTCTGAATTTTTACCATGGCAACTTTTTGCCATTCCATTTTCACCATTCTTAGCGGCTAAAACTCGGTTATAGCGAAGATCGAGTAACGTTGATAATCCTTCATCTGCGACGAAAACGACACTTCCACCGTTTCCTCCATCTCCACCTGCAGGTCCACCATTGGCGATATATTTTTCGCGACGGAAGGCAACAGCACCATTTCCTCCATCACCTGCCGTCACTTTAATTTTGACTTGATCTATAAACAAGGCAATCCCTCAATTCTATTTTGCGAAGCAAAAGCTTCATCAATTTGATTATCTATTTATATTATCAATTGATTTAGTCTTTCTCATACAAAGAAATCTACATAAAAATAAACCCCTAATCTGATGATTAGGGGAATTATTCAATCAATTAGTTAGCTGCTGGGTAAACAGAAACTTGTTTTTTGTCGCGTCCTAAACGCTCGAATTTAACAACACCATCGATTTTGCAGAATAAAGTGTGATCTACACCCATACCTACGTTTACACCTGGATAAATACGAGTTCCACGTTGACGGTAGATGATTGATCCTGCAGTAGCAAATTGTCCATCAGCTAATTTAGCTCCTAAACGTTTTGACTCAGAGTCACGACCATTCTTTGTAGAACCAACACCTTTTTTAGATGCGAATAATTGTAAATTTAATTTTAACATGTTTCCACCTCCTATTTGTTTTCTATTACTGTTAAATATTTAAAATGATCTTCTTCAATCGTATTCAAAGAAGTCAACATTCCAAACATCAGCGTTTGAGCCGCATCAGTTGATGGAATATTTTCAACGAATAAATAACCATCTTCCATTTTAATTGTAAGTTCTGATTCATCTAAGCTGATAATGGAATTGGTTAAGCCAATCGAAACAGCACTCACCGCAGCGCAGACTAAGTCTTCACCTGGTTCACCTGCAAAGGCATGGCCGCTAATCTCAAATGACTCTACTTTATTGTTTTTATAGTTAAAATTGGCTGTAATCATGTGTCAACTAATTAAGCGTTGATTGCTTCGATAACAACTTTAGTGTATGGTTGACGGTGACCTTGTTTCTTTTTGTAACCTTTTTTTGGTTTGTATTTGAACACGATAATTTTTTCACCTTTACCATGTTTCTCAACCTTAGCAGTTACAGTTGCACCTTCTACTAAAGGAGCACCAACTTTTGTGTTTTCTCCTCCAACGAATAATACCTCGTCGAAAGTTACAACTTCACCTTCAGCAACATTTAATTTTTCAATGTAGATTGCTTGACCTACTTCAACTTTTAATTGTTTACCACCAGTTTTAATAATAGCGTACATTTACCTGCACCTCCTTAAAATTTAACTAAGACTCGCCATCAAAGGCATATGAAGTTTCATATTTGAAACCTTGTCCGAGCGGTTGTAGTACCCTAAGGTGCTAACAACATGATTCATTATATCAAAGTGAATCCTATTCGTCAACGATTTATAAGTGGTTATGTCTACCTTTTTTTACGTTTATCTATTCAATTTGACATTCACTGAACTAATCTATGAGATAATCTATTCATTTTATTTTGGTTTATTTTTCACTTTTAAAACAAAAAGCCTTATGTTTTTTTACGCACATAAGACTTTTTTAATTAAATTCAAATCAACAGGTTTTAATAAAATATCATCCATCTCAGCTTCCAAAAATTTCGGATCATCTTTTGATAAACCATTGGCCGTTAATGCAATAATGCGACCTGAATACCCGAGCTGACGAATTCTTTTTGAGGCTTCATAGCCGTCAATTACTGGCATACAAATATCCATGACCACGACATCGTAATTAGGATTTTGTTTTATTTCATCAATGGCTCCTTCACCACTGTCAATCGTTTTAACATGCTTCACATCTATTACCTCTAAAATATCTTCCATTAGCATGAGATTAATTTCATTATCATCTACTACTAAAACGGAAAAATCATGTTCCATCATTTCCATTTAAACTCCGCCTCCATAGTTACTTAAAAAAGTGACAGTTATCATTTTAATCACTTTTAATTTTAACGTCAATAATTACCTTATTATTTTCCCTAAATTTCAACTGTAACCAAGTTAGCTCGTCATGAAACCTTTCATTAAACTGAAACATGTTTAAATACCCTCGATAAATTTTATCCTCCCAGGAATCATCACAAAGAATCGTGATTTTTCTTGGTAAATCAACATTTCTATACATTTTCTTATGTAGTAAAAATCGTTGAAATAAATACTGAGCATTTTGATTAAACTTTACAGTCGAATAAAACAAAAAACCTAGGATTAAATAGAATTGTCGAAAATCGTATAAAATTGTAAGTAATACAATAAAACTGATAAACACAATATTAAAGTAACAAATTATTCTTAAAGAGTATCGATACGGAAAAAAACATGACAAGATATCTCCAAGTATTCGACTTCCATCAAGTGGCGGTAATGGAATTAGATTAAATACGATAATAAAACATTGCGCCCATATAAATGAGTTTATCCATTTTAATTGAATTCCACTCACCTCTAGTTGTGCAAAATAAAGAAAAATGGATAGTAACATGAGATTAACCATGACGCCTGCACTACTGATCAATAAATCTTCTTTATTCGCCTTATTCAACTCTCCCTTAAATCGCATCTGTCCACCAAATGCAAAAAACTTTAGCTCATCTAATTCCCATTTGAAAAAAGAGGCCATCAGGAGATGACCACATTCATGCAACAAAATACTAATTGCAAACACAATATATTGATTAAAATATCCAGTTAAGATAGCTAGTAACGTCACGATATAATAAGATGGCTCAAACTTAATCTTATTCTTATGCAACCTTAAGCCCTCCATTTCATCTAGTTCATTAGGCTATTTAAAAAATCACTAACATCTAAGTACTCCCCATCTTTTTCTAATTGCAAATAGAAATAAGCATAATCCCCTAACTCTGTTCCAGGTTCTCCAATCACTGAACCAACACCTAATGACTCTCCTTGTTTAACATGTTCATACAAACTCACACTTCGTTTTTCTAAAAAACCAACGGTTAAAATCATATCATTATCTAATTCAATACTCATATAATTACTGATATCTGGATCAATCCCGACATGAATCACAATTCCAGGCACTAAATTTGGAATACTTTCTCCGATTTCAGTTTTGACAATGACACCGTGATGGAAATCACGTAACACCATGTTTTCATTAATCTTAGTTAAGTACTCCGCCACATCAATCATTTGTTCTGTCCCTTCAGATTCAACTCCCACGTCACTCTCCGTTGTTCCAATAATTCCACTAACTGTTGTGGTGTCATTCTCTTGAGTTGGTAAATTAAATTCAAATGGAAACATATTAGTTAAAAACTTCTCGTATTGATTTTTATACTTCAAAAAAGGCATCTCACTCAGTAAAATCGTCTTTACACTTTGATAAGCCGGAGTTTGTGGTAACTTTTGAAGAATTAAAACCCCCATCAAAATACATAAGCAAACTGTTGCCTGCATGCTAAAACGCCCCACCATCTGGCTAGTCTCATCTTGCTGTTTTTTATTTCGATACTTTGCATAATAATTTGAATGTGTTGGTCGATATCCTTGATAATTAGACCGGTATGTGCTTTTTCTCTTTCTAGGATCAGCCACGATTTATTCCCCCTAACAACATCATTTACAACTCATAGCCTGATATTTCACTTTCATCATATGAAGGAAATTAAGCATTTAGACCATTTGAGGAGAAATTCAAAACTTATTTTAAATAAAAATTATTTAGATTATCTCAATGCATTTATAAATGTGTCATCTTTACTTTATAAAACAAAAAGCATCTCTTAAGAGATGCTTTTACATATGTTCAAGTTGTTTTTGATATCTTCCAAACTGACTTTTCAAAATGGGATACAAGACTAAAACAACAAGTGAGTTAAATAATAAGGTTGGAAATAAAATTAATTTTACGAAGGCATAACCACTAACATTCGTTACCATCATCGTATTAACTAAAAAATAAACCGCCCATTCTTCAATCACAATGACAATTGAGAATAAAGCAAGCATCGATAAAATATTGACTGGCATACTATTTGAAACAAAGCGTTGAAGTAAGAACGTAATAATCGGGAACAAACACGTATAGATTCCAAACAAATCCGCATAACAAATATCATATAAAATACCGAAAATAATCGCAAATACTAATGCCTTATTTCCACGATCATAAAACGTAAAGAAGCATAAACACATTAAAAACACATTAGGAATTGCACTATAAGAACCAAACATCGGTTGAATTGGTAAAAAACTAACTAACAAATTATCCATAACAAAGCAGGTAATAAATAAAACAATGACTCTAACCATTATTCGGAACCACCGCCTCACGTTTTACAACAATGACATAATCCATATTATTATAGTTTTTCTCCCCTTTTAAATAAAGCGTCTGTGTCAAGCCATCTTTACTAACTTCAGCACGATCCACATAGCCAATTAATAAAGCACGCGGATAAACACCTCCAAGTCCACTTGTAATGACCACATCCCCAGGCTCTACCAATACATCTTTTGAAACCTGTGTCATCACTAACTCATCATTCATGTAATCATAACCTTCAACCGTTCCGATTGAATTTTCTTTCCCATCAATTAAAGCTGACACCTTACTACCGAAATCTTGATTTTTAATTAATTTAACTTTTGATGAAACTTCGTTGACTGTAATCACTTTACCGATTAAGAACCCCTCTTTTGATAAAACAGCCATATCCGTCTCAATTCCATCTTTTTTCCCTTTATTAATCACCATAAAGTCATGCCATTGATCAACATTCCGCATCACGGTTGTGGCATTAATCGTATCATAGCTGGTCAGTGACAACCCTGTCTCTAATGTTTCCTCTAAAGAAGCCAACTGCTCTTCTAACTGATTCGTATAAACGTTTAAAGACTCATAATTATAAAGCTGCTGTTTTAATAACTTATTTTCCTCATACGTATGAAATAAATCATTCACATTCGTCACAAACCGCTTAAAGCCTTCCACAATCCCTGTATACCCAGTCTGAACCACTGACATTCCATCTTTAATCACACGTTCAGGAAGTGGATTAAGCGTTTCATTATGCATCGTATACCCCACCGTGATTAAGGTCATAAAAATTAAAACGATAATTCCAAAAACTTTTAAATGGTTAACACCCTTCATTCGAACACATCCTAAACTTAAACAATAATATATACTGCTAATTATATAGAATTGATATGTTATACACAACCCCATTTGAACAGATAGATTTAACTGTGGAAAGTTTACACACTTTTTACACTATCTAAAAGAAAAAGAGTTACAATATTCCAAAAAGAACAGTATTTTTTTCCTATCTGACATGAAATATTCTTATTTAGTTTAACTCAAATTTCGTCATCTCATCCTTAATTCGAATCCGATCATCTCAATAACACTGAATGACCAGACAAAAACACATAAAAAGTGGAATCTTACATTCCACCTTTTATATTTGATTGAAAGGACTTAAAAAACTCCTCTTTCTGAATTTGATAAACCTTACAATCAATCCATTGTCGTCTACTATTTTGACAGGCGTTTTTCAACAAACGATCATATGTCATACCAAGCTTTTGCATCACGCGGCCTGATGCCACATTTAACACATCGTGACGAGCCTTCACTCTCGTAAACCCGACTACTTCAAAAGCAAAAGCTAAAATCGCACAAGAGGCCTCCGTCGTAATTCCTTGATTCCAATACTTTCGACTTAAACAATAACCAAACTCACAAACAGCCCCTTCTTTTTGATGTAAGTTGACTATATTAAATAAAGAAATCGACCCAATCACATCCTGTGTTTCTTTTAAAACTATTGCCCATTGATAAGTCGTTAGATGTTGATAAGCCATCTCCCATCCTATCAATACTTTAGTAGTTTCCCCGATATGATGATGTATAGGCCAAGCCACATAGCGTGTCACTTCCCCATCACTTGCCCAATTATTAAAAACCATTACTGCATCATCCCGTTTGAATTTTCTTAAAATCAGCCGTTTCGTTTCTAACTCACACGTTCCTACATGCTTGACCATTCATACATTCCTCATCTCATTCTATTACATTTTTATTAGTTACATTATAACATCTAACCCTTTGACTTAGACATCCTTTCAACTATCTCTTACATTTATTTTCCACTATCACCGTAATTACTTAAAAATCGAGCAATCGGATCCAAAACCTGACATCCTTCCCTTGCTTGATTCAACATCCAATAATCAATCTCAACCCCATAGACTTTTACACTGCAAACAACTAAACTGCCATTTAACTCAAAAGGTTGCATCTCCGAATCTTCAACTCTTATAGTCGATAAATAATAAAACTCTCACATCCCCACACGATTTTCAATCATACATCAATCAGGTCCTCGATACGAAATCTAGACAACACTTCCTTCAAACTCTTCTGTTTTTAAATCATTACACCATAAATCCACACATACCTCCTAGCCCCCCACTTTATTAAAGTTTTCTAAACTATATATCTAGAAACGTCTAACAAATAACAAATTTTTCTGATTTTTTGAAAAGTTGTATATCTTTGTCATTATTCCGAATAATAAAAATAATCTTATAAAAAAGAGGGACTTTATGGTTGAATCAATAATTGATACTATATTACCTATCATTATTAGTATTTTAGAAATGATGGGAATCTTAATTATAACCATTGGATCATTTAGGGCTTTTTATCATTATGTTAGAGCACTTCTCACAAAAGATGCCTACCCTGTTAAACATCAATTTGCTAATTCCATGGCAACAGGGCTAGAATTTAAATTAGCAGCTGAAATATTAAAAACTGTTCTCATCCAAAGTTTAAATGAACTTATTATCCTCGGTTCCATCTTTTTATTGAGAGTTTTAATGACGATTGTCATCCAATGGGAAATGAAAGAAGATGCTAAAACCAACGTTAAAACAGAATAAAAGCTCGCTGTAATAGCGAGCTTTTATAATTTTATAAATAACCTTTTTCTTTAAGACTTACAAATTGATCATCACCGATAATTAAATGATCCAGCACTTTAATACCAATTAATTCGCCTGCCTCATACAAACGATGAGTCAAGCCAATATCTTGTTCAGACGGTGTAGGATCGCCACTCGGATGATTATGTGCACAAATCACCGAAGCCGCAGAACGTTTAATGGCTTCTTTAAAGACTTCTCTTGGATGAACAATCGCTTTATTTAATGATCCAATAAAAATTGTTTTTTTCGAGATGATATAATTTTTAGTATCTAAGAATAAAACAACAAAATGTTCTTGTGTCAAATGTTTCATTTCAACTGCTAAATAATCGACACAATCACTAGGTGATAAAATAGCATCAACTTTTTGATATTTCGCTTTAGAAATACGTTTCCCAAGTTCAATACTTGCAAGCAATTGAATCGCTTTGCTTTTGCCTACTCCCTTTACATTCATAAGCTCTTCAATGGTCATCTCATTTAAAAACTTCAATCCTTGTGTTTGCTTTAAAATAAGCTGTGCCATTTGAAGAGCTGATTGATTCTTTGTCCCCGTTCTTAATAAAATGGCTAAAAGTTCAGCATTTGATAAAAACTCTGCCCCCTCAGTTAATAAACGTTCTCGTGGCCGCTCATCAAACGGTAAATCACGAATCATAAAGGACTCCATTTAAAATCAATCACTTCCAATCTTATTGAGTTAACCATTGATAGATTTCAAGTAACATTTTTTGACGCTCATTGGCAAGCGTCTCAAAGGAAGCATTTGATAAGGTCATATAATAACCAAAGATGTGCATCTCATCATCTGTAAACGTCTGTATAAACTCACTTGTCATTTCAAATGGATTTTGTTTGACAGCTTGTAAAAAATAATCCCAACGTAAATCTCCACTTTCAATTTCTAATCGTTTAATGAAATACGTTAAATTTTGGCTTTTTAAAGCTTGTTCAACACTTTCTAATGATTCTTTCGTTCCTGAGATATGGGAAAATACAGAATACTTTCCATCCGTTCTAGTAACACCATAGTTATACCCTAGTTTTTGTAAATCTCCAGCTAACGTTAGAAGATTATCATAGGTTTCAAAAACACCTAACTGCATAATATAAATGGCATTTTCATCATTTACTGCCACCTCTATCGAGGTCTTTTCTTCAGTTGTTTCATCTGATTCGCCCGTTGCTTTAGTCTCTTCAGGTGTCTCAACTGAGACAGTTGGTTGATCCTCACTTGAATTTGGCAATAAAATCCCATCTAATATTTTACCAAACGAAAACCCTAAAACAGTAAATATCAACGTCAACAACAAAAAAGCTCGAATCATCTTAGGATCCATTTTATTTTTTTTAACCATAATCCCCCATCCAATCGTACAAATCATCCCATGATTAGTTTTACTAATTAGTTTATGAGTCTCATGATATCAAAATCATCTTAAGAAAATTGTTGAAATCTCATTTCATTAAATATTTTCGAACTTCTGAAATGAAATATAAAGATCCCGTAATAATTAGGCACTTCTCATCCGTTAAGTGATCTAATAACTTCTCAAGTAATTGTTCATAATCTTCGTCATAATCTGCATTCAGACCGCTATAACTCTCAAACTGATTTTTTCCCGATTGTGCCCGTGGATAATCAAAGGTTGTAAAATGAACCTCATCCGCTACTACTTTTAAATACTTAAACATCTCGCTATACTCTTTATCCTTTAAAACACTCACCATAAATACATGGCGTTTGGTTGGATAAAGCTCTTGTACTGTTTCACATAGGTTCTTCATTCCCTCAGGATTATGAGCACCATCTAAAATAATGGCTGGCTCATCATGAATCAATTCAAAGCGACCTTTCCAAAAAGCTTCTTTCATTCCCCTATATATATTTACTTCAGAAATGCTAAAAATCCTTTTTTCTTTTAAATACTTTAAGATAGAATAGGCTAAAGTCGCATTTTTAACCTGATAAAGTCCTTTCATATTTAACTTAACATTCGGTAAATCAACCCAATCAAATTGAATCCCTTCATGTCGATTCTTAATATTTGTTGGAGCATAAGTACTTAAGGCATTTAAATATGGGCAATTTTTCCCTTCACAGGTAACTTTAAAAATTTCTAACACATCGTCATCATCCTCTGTTGTAAACAAAGGAACACCATGTTTTACAATCCCCAGTTTTTCAACTGCAATTTTTTGTAAAGTATCACCTAAAATCGCTTCATGATCATGGCCGATATTCGTAATCCCACATGCCAGTGGTTGGATCATATTTGTTGCATCCAAACGACCTCCTAATCCCACTTCATAAATCACGACATCAACAGGCTGATTTTTAAAATAAACAAATGAAATAAGTGTGATTAATTCAAATTCTGTAAAAGGTCCAATATCAGTTTTATTAATTTCTTCAACGATCGGTTTCACGACATTCGCACACCACGCTAAATCATCATCACTAATCGGAACACCATTTAATGTAATACGTTCATTAAATGATTCAATATAGGGAGACGTAAAGGTTCCTACAAGATACCCTGCATCCTGTAATACCGAACGAAGATACGTAACTGTTGATCCTTTTCCATTCGTTCCTGCAATATGAATAGTTCTTATTTTTAAATGGGGATTCCCAAGACGTGCTAAAGCAGCTTCCATTCGTTCAAGTCCTGGTTTTATTCCAAATCGTAATTGTTGATTTACCCATTCAATGACATCATTTCCATTTCTAAACATTTCAACACCACCTAATTACATCAAAATCAGCTGTTTTAATTTAGCGTCACTTGGATTTTTTCACCTTTCTTAAGTGTCCCTCCCATTAAAACAGACTGAGAAATATCCTGATTACCACTTCTTTTTTCCACTTCATCTGATCCTTCAGTCGACACTACAATTAAATCATGTTCATTTGCAAACTCCATTAACTTTGACACGCTTTTCCCCGTAAAATCATCCATTACAGGGGCCCCTTTAGAAACGGTTACTGTTAAGACCAATGGATCTTTTCCAATGACAGTTCTTGGTTTAATGGATTGTTCCATGACCCTATTTTGTAAAATATCATAGGAATAAACTAATTCATAAATCACTGTTATATTTTCGTGTTCTTTGTCATATGCCATCACTTCTTCGGCTGACCACCCATGAAAATTAGGAAGTGTATTTGATTGAATTGAATATTTAACATTAAAAATTAATGTGCCAATAATCCCAAAAAGAAAAATCCAACAATAAAACTTAGCATTTAAACGATATTTTTTTCTTTTCTTTGACTCATTCATGTTGATACCACCCTTTCCCCATCCAATAATAGATTATTTTTCCCATTTTATCTAAATTTATAACTCTCTTTTGATTTAAGCATCATTTGATATCATATTTTTTGTAATACTATCATAATTCTACCAACTAATATTCGTTTTTGAAAGAAAAAACCGTCCCTCATAACTTGTATTTTTTGTCACATTTACTAAAAAATATAATTACTTACAAAATTCATCATCTTAGTCGATAAAAAAAACTGCCCTAAAACTAAGGCAGTTTAAAAATAATTATTTTTGAAGTTGTGCTAAACGTTCTTTAACCGTTTCAAATTTTTCTTTGTAATCAGCTAATTTATTACGTTCTTCTTCAACTAAGTGAGCAGGTGCTTTTGAAACGAATTTTTCATTTGCAAGCTTAGATTCTCCACGTTTAACTTCACCTTCTAATTTTTTAAGTTCGGCTGTTAAACGATTAATTTCTGCACTTACATCAATTAATCCTTCAGTTGGTAAGAAGATATCAGCTCCTGTTACAACAGCTGTCATTGTTTCTTCTGATACTGTTAAATCTTTTTCAATCACTAATTCACTTGGATTACAGAAACGAGCTAAGTAAGCTTGGTTTGCTGTTAAGTTGACTAATGCCTCTTCTGATTTAGCGTTGATAAAAATACGGATTTTTTTGCTCATTGGCGCATCTACTTCAGCACGGATGTTACGAACTGAACGGATAATATCCATTAATAATGTGAAATCAGCCATTGTTTTCGCATCATTGAATTCTGGTTTAACAACTGGCCATGCTGCTACTGCACATGCCGTATTTTCACGTGTAATCATTTGATAAATTTCTTCTGTTACGAATGGCATAAATGGATGTAATAATTTCACGATAGATTCTAATACATAAGTTAAAACCATACGAGTTGAACGTTTTGCTTCTTCGTCTTCACCTTGTAATGGTAACTTAGCCATTTCAATATACCAGTTACAGAAATCTTCCCAGATAAAGTTGTATAAGTGACGTCCTACCTCACCAAATTCAAATTTATCTGCATTATAGTTGATTGCTTCAATTGTTTCATTTAAACGACCTAAAATCCATTTATCTGCAACGTTTAATGTAGCAGCCTGTAAACATACATCTTCTACTGTCATCCCTTCCAAATTCATGATGACGAAACGAGAAGCATTCCAAATTTTATTAATGAAATTCCATGTAGACTCTACTTTTTCTTCAATATAACGTAAATCTTGACCTGGTGCTGAATTTGTTGTTAAGAAGTAACGTAAGCTATCTGCCCCGTATTTCTCAATAACATCCATTGGGTCAACCCCATTACCTAATGATTTACTCATCTTACGTCCTTCAGCATCACGTACTAATCCATGGATTAAGACATTTTTAAATGGACGCTCATCTGTAAACTCTAAACTTTGGAAAATCATACGAGATACCCAGAAGAAGATAATATCATATCCTGTTACTAATGTATCTGTTGGGAAGTAAGCTTTAAAGTCCTCACATTCAACATCTGGCCAACCTAAAGTTGTAAATGGCCATAAAGCAGACGAGAACCATGTATCTAATACGTCTTCATCTTGGTTCCAGTTTTCAATATCTGCTGGGGCCTCTTCTCCGACATACATTTCTCCAGTTTCTTTATGATACCAAGCTGGAATTTGATGTCCCCACCATAATTGGCGTGAAATACACCAATCATGAATGTTTTCCATCCAACGTAAGAATGTATTTTCAAAACGCTCTGGAACGAAGTTTACTTTATTATCAGTTCCTTGATTTGTAACTGAACGAGCAGCTAATTCTTCCATTTTAACGAACCATTGTGTTGATAAATAAGGTTCAACGACTGCATCTGTACGCTCAGAGTGCCCAACTGCATGAACATGTTTTTCAATTTTAACAACTAATCCCGCTGCTTCTAAATCAGCCACTAATTGTTTACGTGCATCTGCACGATCCATTCCATTATATTTACCTGCTAATTCATTCATTGAACCATCTAAGTTCATACAGATTGGACGAGCTAAGTTATGACGATTTCCAACTTCAAAATCGTTAGGGTCATGAGCTGGCGTAATTTTAACAGCCCCTGTTCCAAAATCCATTTCAACATATTCATCAGCAATGACTGGGATTGGTTTAGCATTTCCTGGAATCAGAACATTTTTACCAAGTAAATGTTTATAACGTTCGTCTTCAGGGTGAACCGCAACGGCAACGTCTCCAAACATTGTTTCAGGACGAGTTGTTGCAACTTCTAAGAATTCATCTGTTCCTTCAATCATGTATTTGAAATGATAGAAAGCTCCTTCGATTTCTTTATGAATAACCTCGATATCAGATAAAGCTGTACGAGCTGCTGGATCCCAGTTAATAATGCGTTCACCGCGATAAATTAATCCTTTTTCGTATAATTGAACGAATACACGGCGAACTGCTTTTGATAATCCTTCATCTAATGTGAAACGTTCACGAGAATAATCTAATGATAACCCCATTTTTTCCCATTGCTGACGGATAAAGCCTGCATATTCTTCTTTCCATTCCCACGCTTTTTCTAAAAATGCTTCACGTCCAATATCGTAACGAGATAATCCTTGTTCTTTTAAACGTGCATCAACTTTTGCTTGAGTTGCAATTCCAGCATGATCCATTCCTGGTAACCATAAAGCATCATAACCTTGCATACGTTTCATACGAATAATGATATCTTGTAACGATGTATCCCAAGCATGTCCTAAGTGTAATTTTCCTGTCACGTTTGGTGGCGGAATAACGATTGTATATTTTGGTTTATTTGATTGTGGTTCTGCTTTAAAACAATCTTGTTCATACCAGAACGCATATTTACCTTGTTCAACATCTAAATGATTATACTTAGGTGCTAAGTTCTTAGTCATTTTAATGCCCTCCTTCAATTCAAATTCACGATAAGGTCCCGTTTAATCATCAGAAAATAAGCTAGCAAAAGTGTGCATGTACATCTTGAAATTTTATTCTTTCATCTCAAGACCAAACAATTGATAGACGACATCGAATTAGTGATATCCACCACAGGCGTATAGACGTTCTAGCTCTTAATTCATTTAAGAAGAACATCTAACATAGTTAAACTAAGTCCGTATCAGTAAACCGACAAGCTCGACTAACAAAAAAAGCACTCCGTCCTATAAAAGGACGAAATGCTTAAAATTCCGCGGTACCACCTTAATTGTAAGTTTATACTTACCACTTATGCTTTAACGCAGCAAACGGAATTTCTTACTAACTTCTCTATTCAGAAACTCAACTCGCAGGCTACCTTCAAAGTCTTCACATAGAGTTCTTTCAGCACATGAACTCCTCTCTAAAATGTAAAAATACTTTTACTCCTCCTGGTCACGGTTATTACCTATCATGCTATATATGTTAGTATTCTACAACATCAAACAAATTTATTCAATAGCTGAATAAGAATTTCAAATTAATTCTAATACCTTATAAAAGATATTAAGTGAATGGAACAAAAAAACATCTAACTTAAAAATTTGCTAGATGTTTTATATATAATGATTAATAACCTAGATCGTGAAAGTCAGTCTTGGTTATTCAAATGCTCGATTATCAAGTCTGAATACACATTCTCTCCCCTCGAAAAGCCGCCCTTCATTACTAGATAATGAGATAAAATTTTCTTTCTGTAGAAAATTAATCAGGGCTTATATATTATATCCCTTATCTCATGCATAAACTATATTAAGGGGGTGGATATGATGTATCCAAAAAATAATCCAAGAAGAGGTGGATGGCGAGCTTATCTAAGCTCTTTAAAATCAATTATTTGTCTTTTATTTTTTTATCAATTATTCCTCATCATTTTTTCTTTTTCACAGTTTGACTTTGTCATGTTGATGATCCTTGGGGGCTTGTTGGCGTTGTTGTGGTGGGTGTGTTAAACTCATTATAAACTTGAAAAGCTAATAAATGAGGAGCTAATGTTTCATTTAATACTGCAATATTAATCAACGAGTGGTCTTGTAAAGACTCACCGAGCTCTGATAAGTCAACTAATAATGATTTAAAGAAAAAATAGTGCCGCAAAATTGCGGCTTTTTCATTTTTAACATAATCTAAAATAATTGATTTCATTCCAGGAACCTGATAATAAACCTCAACCAAATAATACATATCCAATGAAGATAAAGAAAACAGGCTTTTTTCAAAATTAATCAGATATGTATCCTTTTCGCTTATTAAAACATTAGCCACATTCACATCACCGTGAATTAAACTAATCGGCATCTTATGATCCCTTTTTAATAAATCGTAAAACTTTTTCAACTCCTCATGAGCCTGCTGTAACATCCGATAAATCATCGGATAAACCATCATAAAATACCACTCATAAGGCGAGCGATCCTTCTTAAGTTCGCACGCCTCCATAATTTTTTGTAACTTCGAATAACTCGTCTCAAGTCGTTTATACTCTTTATTATAAATTTTAGAAATTTCTTCATCGCTTATATCCGTCATTAAACGCGTTTTCTCATGCAAGTCATTTAACAATTCAACATAATAGTATAACTGCTTTTCAAGTGGAACAGCAATAATTTGAACATAATCTGTCAGATAAAAAAATTGACCTCGACAAGGAACTAAATGTTGTCGATCTCTCGTTCTATAAATGGGTAAAATATTTTTAGGTAATGACTTATAAGCAAATAATTGCTTCATAATAAATTCATCATTACCCTCTGCTAGCTTTAAAACATATTCGTGTTGTGCTGTCGAAACTTTCAAAGATTTAGAGGTAATGTTTGAAACCTTTTCAACACTCAGATTATAATTTGTTTCAATTAAAATTTTAATTTCTTCTAAATTGTCCATAATTTATCATCACATGATCGCCTGGACAAAGAGGAGACTGAACATTTGCACAATTATAAATATGATCTTGGGTTACATTATATTTTGTACAAATATCATCAATGGTTGTTTCTTCCTCTTGAACAAACACGATTTTAATAATACTTTCCCCATCTGAGAATTGACTTGCAATCGAATCATCACTTGATGATGACATATTGACGGCTACCTTACTTTCCTTTACCTCTTCTTCAACAGGTTGTACAGCAACTAATGATTGTTCCACTTGAACCGGTTGTGTTATTTGTTGTGTTACTTGAACTGGTTGTGTCATTTGTTGTGTTACTTGAACTTTTTGAATAACAGGTTGTGAGACAGTTTGAATTGATGTCGAAACTGGCGTTTCAGATACAGTTTCTTGACTTTCCACCGTCGCCACTTCCTCCTCTTGATCTAATCCATATAACATATCAAACAAGTTAGACTTTTCTTTCACAACAGGCTCTTCAAAAGTTACTTCTTTAATATTTTGTTTTAATGGATACGGTAAAATTTCTTCCTCTTCTATCATTTCTTTTGGTTCTGTCACTTCTTCTTGCACCACTGGAATTGGCATCACTGGATGATATTTAGTCGGCATCGTTTGTTCTGAAATAACTTCTTCCCATCCTGTTGATTGTGAGATTGGTTGTTGAATCGTTTGCTCAATCGTAGCCACTTGCTCAACAACTTTTTGTTCAACGGGTACTTGAATTTCCTCAACTTCTTTAACGACTTCCTCTTTAACCGGTACGACTTCTTCAACCACCTCAGTAGCAGGAGTAGTTGGAACAGGTTCTGATTTTTTTTCTACAACAACCGGTTCTTTATTTAAAATTTGCTTAATTTTATCTGTTAATGTTTCTTTTCGAGATGCCTGCTCAACAAATGCACCTGAATCAGATAATTGTTCAACCACTGGCTCTAGCTCTTCTACTACTTCTGCTTCAATCACTGGCTCTAACTCTTCTACTACCTCGGCTTCAACCACTGGCTCTAACTCTTCTACTACTTCTGCTTCAACCACTGGCTCTAACTCTTCTACTACTTCTGCTTCAACCACTGGCTCTAACTCTTCTACTACCTCTACTTCAATCACTGGATCTCGGTCTTCCACCACCTCTACTCCAATCGCTGGTTCTAGCTCTTCTACTACCTCGGCTTCAATCACTGGTTCTAGCTCCTCCACTACCTCACCTTCAATTACTAAATCTGGCTCTTCTCCTACTTCCTCAATCGGTGCAACTGCCTCAACATCCCCCCCAACCACAGGAACAAATTCATCATTTGATTCAGTAAAGATTTCTGTTTCTCCTTCTTCCTCTCCATCATTTTGAACTTGGTTAACTGCTATTTCTTTTCGAGCCACCTCTGATAAAAATGGTTTAGGAAGTGCAGCATCTTTTTTAACTGGTTCCTCATCAACTAATTCCACCGCTTCCTGGTGAGATGGCATCGCAACGTCATCAAAATCTAAATAGTCAAGATCCTCATCATCATTCGACGCAACTGATTTAGGAGAAAAAATAGCTTCCTTAGTAAAAATAACAGGCGGTTGTTCCTGCCCTTCATCCTCTTCATCAGGTTCAATTAATGTTGGTGTACTATCTAAATTATATCCTGCAATGCATAATCTAATATTTAAACATAACCTATTTCCATCTTCAATCGTATAATCAAAATTCTCTACATCAATTTTAATATTCGTCGTACGATCGTTATTAGGTAGCGTGATATCTAAAGGAATACACTCATTAAATAAAAATTGCTCTTTAGTCGATGAAACATATTCTCCATCAATACACACTTGCCCGCGAAGTGATAAATAATCCCCTTCATCATAAACGTTTGTCTCAGGTACAATATTAATCGATACAATATCTTCTATGTTTTTGATTGGTAGTGTACAATCCCAATTAAATGAATAACTCATTTTTTACCCTCCTATTTTTCTTTGTCATTTCATTATATTCCTAAGTCTTTAAAATATGTAAAAACTTGCGAGGATGACTAAGACTTCATCATTTTTTTAAACATAGAATCTTTTATCGCTTAACAAACATTTTAAACCGAAATGTTCTTTACCATTTTTCTACATTTTTTTGTTATTTCGACTATTTTTTTTACCATAAATTATGATATAATTACTTCATCCAAGAAATTGGATAGCATAACACTACCCTAATTGATACGGTTTACCCCATCATGCCGTATCAGTATATTATTCTCTTTCCATTCCAATGTTTTATAATTACCCTTTTTTTGAGGTAGAATGGACCTCAAACTTTCTTAGAAAAGAGTCTGTTTAAACTTTTTTTAAATAGACTCTTTTTTTATGTTAAAACTTCATTAAAAAAGACTATCTCACTTTAGAGATAGTCTTTTTTTTATTCAAATGTAATTTTGTTGACAGTTTCCTGATCTAAACGACGAACAACTTCTGTCATTAATTTAACTGTATTTTCATAATCATCACGATGAATCATTGAAGTATGTGAGTGAATATAACGTGATGCAATTCCAACTGACATCGCAGGGGCCCCATCATGTGCTAAATGCATTTTGGCTGCATCAGTTGCTCCTCCTGGCGTAATATCAAATTGATATGGAATATTTAATTCATCCGCTACGCTCACAACAAAATCACGTAATCCTTTATGACCAACTAATCCACCATCAATTAAAGTAATGATTGGCCCTTTCCCCATTTTTGCTTGGATTTGATTCGTAACCCCTGGCACATCTCCAGCTAGTCCTACATCTAAAGCGAAAACGATGGATGGGTTAATCATTTGGCTTGTTGTCACTGCTCCACGGCATCCAACTTCTTCTTGAACTGTTCCCACACCGTAGACGATGTTTGGATGAGATTCACCTTTTAAATTATTTAACACTTCAACAGCTACGGCACAACCGATACGATTATCCCATGCCTTAGCTAATAAGTATTTATCATTCGCCATCGTACGGAACTCAATATAAGGAGTAATCATATCACCTGGTCGAATACCAAGCTTTTCTACCTCTTCTTTACTCTCAACACCTAGGTCAATATACATTTCTTTAATATCAACCGGTTTTTGACGTGCCTCAGGTGTCAAAATATGAGGTGGTGTTGACCCAATAACCCCATGATACGTTTTCCCACTATTTGTTGTGATAGTGACTTGTTGTGCAAGCATCACTTGTCCCCACCATCCACCTAGTGTCACGAATTTAATAAATCCATTATCATCAATACGTTGAACCATAAATCCAACTTCATCCATATGACCTGCAATCAAGATTTTCGGTCCATCTTTTTCCCCTACTTTTTCAGCAATTAATGATCCGATATTATCTTGATAAATTTTATCTGCTGAGTCACCAATATATTTTTTCATCACTTCACGTGCTTGACGTTCTTGACCCGGTACAGCATTTGCATCTGTAATTTC
This sequence comes from Turicibacter sanguinis, assembly GCF_013046825.1. Classification (NCBI taxonomy): domain Bacteria; kingdom Bacillati; phylum Bacillota; class Erysipelotrichia; order Erysipelotrichales; family Turicibacteraceae; genus Turicibacter; species Turicibacter sanguinis. The sequence goes on from NZ_CP053187.1 coordinate 157,842, forward strand.
TTTTAAGAACGTTAGAGTTTGATCTAACTTAGTCATTATGTTTCCTCCTATTATCCATAATTTTCTATAAGTAGTATCATATCATTTTATCTCATTGATGAAAATAATTTTAAAAATATTTTCTTTAAAAATATCAAAAAAACACTACCTTAAGGTAGTGTTTGAAGTTTATAAAAAATTATTTATTCATTGCAGCTTTTGCAGTTTCTGCTAAAGCTGTGAATGCAGCAGCATCAGCTACAGCTAAATCAGCTAACATTTTACGGTTAACTTCGATTCCAGCTAATTTTAATCCGTGCATTAATTTGCTGTATGATAATCCATTCATACGAGCAGCAGCGTTGATACGAGTGATCCATAATTTACGGAAATCACGTTTTTTCTGACGACGGTCACGGTATGAATATTGTAATGATTTCATTACTTGTTCATTTGCAGTTTTATATAATGTGTGTTTTGATCCAAAGTAACCTTTTGCTAATTTTAAAACGCGTTTACGACGTTTACGTGATACAACTCCACCTTTTACACGTGGCATATTGAGTTCCTCCTTTTGTAGTACAAAAAATATTTAAATGATTATAAGCTATATAACATATCTTTGATACGTTTGTAATCGCTATTTGAAACAACAGCAGCTTTAGCTAAGTGTTTCTTTTGTTTAGTTGTTTTATTGTGAGCTAAGTGGCTTGTATAAGCGTGAGAACGTTTTAATTTTCCTGATCCTGTACGTTTAAAGCGTTTAGCAGCTCCACGATGAGATTTCATTTTTGGCATGGTAGAGTTCCTCCTTTATCTTTTCTACTTTTTCTTTGGTGCTAAAACGAGAAACATTGAACGTCCGTCAAGTTTTGGATTTGATTCAAGGTCTGCGATTTCAGCACACCCTTCAGCAAAGCGAGTTAAAACATTGCGACCGAATTCTGTATGAGCAATTTCACGCCCTTTGAAACGTACGCTAACTTTAACTTTATCACCTTTACTAAGGAATTTTTGAGCATTTTTTAATTTAGTATTAAAATCATGCTGATCAATGTTAGGACTTAAACGAACTTCTTTAAGACTTACAACCACTTGGTTTTTTCTCGCTTCGCGAGCATGTCTTTGTTGTTCGTAACGGTATTTACCGTAATCCATAATACGACAAACAATCGGATTAGCTTGTGGTGCTACACATACTAAATCTAAATTTTGTTCAGAAGCAGCACGTAAAGCATCTTTGCGTTGCATTAAACCAAGTTGTTCGCGGTTAGGACCAATGACTAACATCTCCTTAGCGCGGATATCCTCGTTGACTAAGCTCTCGTTTTTTACATTCTTCTTGCTAATGATGAGCACCTCCAATTTTATAGAACATTCATGGAAAAAAAGAAAAACGTAGGCATTCAAGCGCCCACGTTTAAAATCACAGTTAAAAAAAACTATGCGACTTTTAAACCTATCGACTTAAGCCAATCAGGTGAGAAGTGGGTACTTCTTCTTTCCACATGATATTCACATTTATTAATTATAACACCTTGATTAGTATATGTCAATCAAGCGCTATATATTCTTTAATTTTTTTAAGATTTGTATCATTTAGGAATCCACTCTCAACCAATGCGGTTAAAGCATCATCATTAATGACCTCATCTTTAACTAGTCTATCATAAGTTTTGTTTTTAATCAACTCTTCATAGTAAGAATTAAAAATTTCCAGTGTTATGGTTTGATTGTTCAGATATTCCTGAGTATTTGCTAAATATTCTTTCATTTCATTAATTCCAATCTTATTATTTGAAAAATTAGCTAAATAACCAGAAGTTGTTGCAATATACGGGATTAAATATTCATAGGCATCTTGCAACGAATTTTTACGACTTGGGTCTTTTTGAATCATTTCTTCCATCACTTTAAGATTAACTGTCGTCCCATCAAAAATGAGATGTGCCTCTTCTTTGTAAGTTTGTAATACCTGAGTAAGTGTTTCATAGGGGGCATAAAACTCTTCAATATCCTTTGAAATAAAAGGAACTGTTTTTAATAAAAAAGAGGAGAATGTATGGGGGCCTACTAAATTAAACAAAGGAAATCCAACAATCATTAAAACAATGATTAAATACGTATACGTATTTAAAATGGTACACCCAGAACTTAGAATCCTTCCAAACGTTGAATTTAACTTAATTTTTCTGAATAAATACCTTTCCCATTCATAGTTTCTTCCGAATACATATAGAATGCTCTTTATAATAATAAATATAAATATATAAATAATAACAAACATAATAAGTGGAATAATCATTTCTTCGTGAGGTTGCACTAAATAAAATAACTCATCAGGAATCATTAATCCTATATTCGCATTTTCTGGAATCGTCTGAATCGCTTTATTAGTTAAAAAAATAGAAATAAAATAAGTCGCTATCATTGAAATCAGTTGCAAAATAAGTTGAAGAAAACTGAAACGAAACGTATCTTTATAACCCAGATAAGCAGCGATTAAAAAAACAAGAAGGGCTATTACATCTACACTCGACTGTCTTAACACGACCATAGTTTCAATCATTTTTATCACTCCCTACTTTACAATACCTACTTATTCTTTCCTTTTAACTGATAAAAACACAATCATCAACTAAATTCATTATTGTAATTCTCTATCATTCTATTCATAAAATTCCAAAAATCTATAAAAAAATGAGAAGCTACAAGCTTCTCATTTTGACTTATTATTCAGGTTTATAGTTTTTACGCTCTGCAATTTCTTCAACTAAGAAATGAACGAATTCTTTTAATGGTAAAGTCTGAGTTTTTTGCTCACCGAAACGGCGGAATGTGACTTCATTATTAGCAACTTCTTTATCCCCTAATACAATAGACATTGGGATTTTCTTAGTTTGTGATTCACGGATTTTATAACCCATTTTTTCTTCACGCTCATCGATTTCTAAACGAACACGGTATTTACGTAATTCTTTAGCAACTTCTTTTGCGTACTCTAAATGATATTGATTATTAACTGGAATCACTGTTACTTGTGTTGGAGCTAACCATAGTGGGAATGCTCCTTTGTAAGTTTCAATTAAATAAGCCATGAAACGCTCATATGTTCCGATTAAACCACGGTGCATAACAACTGGACGTACTTTTTCACCAGTTTCAGATACATAAGTTAAATCGAAACGTTCTGGTAATAAGAAGTCTAATTGAATAGTTGACATTGTAATATCATGTCCTAAAGCTGTTTTGATTTGGATATCTAATTTAGGACCATAGAAGGCCGCTTCTCCTTCAGCTTCAATGAATGGAATATTATTTTCGATTAATGTCTCGCGTAACATTGACTCTGCATTTTCCCACATTTGATCATCATCGAAATATTTTTCTTTGTTTTCTGGATCACGAAGCGATAAACGATAGTAGTTAATTTCAACTCCGAAGTCTTTAATCACACGGTGAATTAATTCTAAACAACGAGAGAACTCTTCTTTAATTTGATCTGGACGAACAAAAAGATGAGAATCTGTTAAAGTCATCGCACGTACACGCTCAAGACCAGTTAAAGCACCTGAGGCTTCAAAACGGTGTTGAATAACTTGCTCTGCATAACGAATTGGTAAATCACGGTATGAACGTAATTTTGTTTTATATACCATCATATGGTGAGGACAAGACATCGGACGTAATACTAATTCTTCATTATCCATTTCCATTGGAACGAACATATCTTCTTGATAATGTGCCCAGTGTCCTGAAGTACGATATAAATCAACAGATCCCATAACTGGAGTTGCTACGTGTTGGTATCCGTAATCTTCTTCTAATTCAGTAATATATCGTTCGATTTGTTGACGAACTTTCATACCATTTGGTAACCAGATTGGTAATCCTTGACCTACTAATGGACTGAATGTGAATAATTCTAATTCACGTCCTAATTTTTTATGATCACGTTCCTTACGCTCTTCTAAAATACGTAAGTGATCAGCTAAAGCATCTTTAGATAAAGCAGCTGCCCCGTAAATACGAGTTAACATTTTATTGTCGCTATCTCCTCGCCAGTAAGCTCCTGCTACACTTAATAATTTAAAGAACTTAACATCTTTTGTATTTGGAACATGTACTCCGCTACAAAGATCTGTAAAATCACCTTCTGAATAAGTTGTGATGATTTCACCTTCTTTAATCGCATCAATTAATTCTAATTTATATTCATCAGCTGCAAATAATTCTTTTGCTTCTTCACGGCTTAATTCTTGACGAATAATCGGTAAAGCTTCTGAAGAAATTTTTTGCATCATTTTTTCAATAGCTGGTAAATCAGCTTCTGAAATTTTTGATTCTGTATCAATATCATAATAGAATCCATCTTCAATCGCAGGTCCTACTCCAAATTTTGCATCTGGATAAAGACGTTTAATAGCGGCAGCCATTAAGTGAGCAGCCGAATGGTTAATAATTTCCCACGCTTCTGGACGATCATTTGTAATTAATTCAATTTTTGCATCTGCTTCAATTGGACGACTTAAATCATATAAATGTCCGTTAATTTTAGCAGCCACACATTTTTTACGTAATCCTGGTGAAATAGAGTGCGCAATCGCATCTGCAGTAACTCCATTTTCAAATTGTTTCACATTCCCATCTGGGAAAGTAATGTTAATCATGGTATTTCCTCCTTTTATTTTTCGTTTACCTCGGAGCGAAATTTTTGAGTATAAAAAAAATCGCTCCTAAAATTTAATTAGGAACGATTATAATCGCGGTACCATCCTATTTCCAACAAAGAAAAGACTCTTCGTTAGCAACTCAATTTAACGTTAACGCAGTCAGCGGGAAACTTTTTCAAGTCCAGTTCAAAGGGAGTAATTCAAACATCGTACTTAGAAATCTTTCAGCCATGGATTCCCTCTCTAGAAAGTCGTATGAATAAATCATATCCTTATCAAAACCTTTGATATATCAGTCTACTCATTAGTATATGTATGAATCATATTATAATGTATGATTTTTTTGAAATCAAGCAAAAAGTGATAAGAATTTTAGCGATTTTGACGATAATTTGTTCCAGTAATAGCGACAGGAACACTTAAAGCTTTGATACGTTCTAAAATACGTGCCCCCTTAATTTCCTCAACTTCTCCTTTTTGAGTATAAGAATAATGATGACGTAATTGTTCATAATCCAAGTTCGAAGTGAAAAAAGTTGGAAGCCCCTGATGCATTCGATAATTTAAAATACGGCCAAGCACTTCATCCCGCATCCAGCTCGTCATCGATTCACTTCCAATATCATCTAGCATCAAGACATCGATTTGCTTTAATTGTTCAATTTTATCATATCCACTATTATTGTCACTATTAAATCCTGATTTAATTTCAGCAACCAATTCAGGAAAGTAAACTAAGCCACAAACAATTCCACGTTGAGATAAGATATTTGCAATGGCGCTTAACATATATGTTTTCCCTGTGCCAAAAGGCCCATATAAATAAAGACCGCGACCTTTTTTATTTGTCATGTATTCATTAATAAATAAAGTTGCTTTTTCATAAAACTCGACACGCTCAGGATCCATGATAAATCGTTCAAAATTCGCATTTACAATATCACCCGGCATATGAAAACTTTTAATATTCGCTAAATGTTTTTGATTTAACTCATAATGACAAGGCGTATATGCAATCTTAAGTTGCTTATACCTTGGTTCAAGTTCTGGTCGATGTCCTTTAACGGGTTGCTTACAATAATCTAATCCTAGACAACCCTCACATTTGGATTTATTTCGTGAATACTCATCTAAATCGGATATAAAGCTCGACAGACGTGACATATCCACCTCAGACTCATGACATTTTAATGCCTGTGCAATCTCTGGTTCATTTAATAACTCTTGATATGCCTGCTCAGCTCCAAACGTTTTCGGTATTAAATCACCTAATCGTTTCATCTAATTCACCCTTTCCCATTTAGAATCTGACTCTGTAATTGTTTCATGCGTTCAATCTTTTGTAAATCTTCTTCACTCAATGTTTTTTTATTCGATTCTTGCGTTTGCGGTGCTTTCAGCCAATCAGGAACTTGCTCTTGACGAACTACTCTCGCTGATTTTTGATAAGATGGTTTACTTGCTGCTGGCATCGTTTTTTCATTTTCACGTTTTTGCTTCGCTTTAAGCGTTGACTTAACTTGAGCAATTGCTTTTTCAGTATTATCAATCTCTTTACGCTGCCATTCACCCGCAATTTTTTCAACCAATTGCTTTGGCAATCGCCCATCTGAAATATTTAACACATAATCAATCAACACATTCACAACACCGGATGGCATTTGTTGATCCACCACTAACCACTCAACTAATTGACGATCGGCTGGAACAGGTTCTTTTTGATGTTGCTTAAACTTCAAGAAACTAAGTGGATGTTGTGACAGATGAATCAATAATTGTTTTTCCTTTGCACTTGCCGCATTCGCTTCACTAATCATGGTCTCTTGATTAACCTGCGAAACTTCCACCACCTCGATTGGCTTTCCTTTATTTAGAAATTGAAAATATTGTTTCGCTTGTTTTCTAAATACCTCTAAGTTGACGAAGCCATCACTATCTAAAGCATCAAAAATAAGACGAGCTAATTCACTTTCATCTAATTTATATAAAAAGGCAATCTTATTAATTTGATCGAGAAGTTTATCCGATAAAATTTGATCATCGAGTCCAAACTGCTTGAGTAAAGCAAATAGTAACTCTTCATTAAAGGCTTTCTCTAGCTCTACTCCCTCACGCTTCATCTCACTAACCGGCAGTGGACTAGCTTGTAGGGTTTGAGAGTTACGAAGTAACACCGTCGTATCAAATACTTCATTAAATGGTTTTGAGACATTTTTTCCTTCTGCTTTAAAAGCATCTTCAATAAAAAATTGCTTTAATGCTTGATAATCTACATTCCCAACTTTTAAATTTAAAAAGACATTAATAATTCCATCGCTAAAAAAGGCACGAGCTTTCATCGGTCTTTTTAAAACATACGTTATATGATGAGATTCTTCGGTGATATACACAGAAACTAATCCAACGGCTTCTAATTTATAACGCCACTCTAAAAACTCCTCAATATTCGTATTGAGTAACTGTAATAACAAATGATGCGTTAAAGATTGTTCCTGTTTTTTTAGTGCTAACGTATTTAAAGTCGTAAATAAACTCACGGCTTGCGGACCAATAATGGGTTGATACAGCAACGTCAAAACTTGTATTTCTTCCGAAGTCATCATTTGAATGGGACTTAAGTCGAATGTTGTATTCGGTTTAAGAGATACTCCCATTATTCAAACACTCCTTCTTTTAAAATGTTAAATCCCTATTAAAAATAGGGATTAATCAATCTATTATCGGTTTAAAGCTAATCCTTTAAACATAATTTTTTTATCTAATTCTTTATAGAATTCTTGAATCAGTTTTTTACCTTTTCCAAATGTAATGAGACCAGGCGTATTAATCGTAAAATCAACCGCTGATTCAATCGGCGTAATTTTAACAATCGTCACAATCACTTCAGCATCTTTACGCTTAAGCATTAATTCTTGACGATCATCATCTTCAAATTTTACCTCAAAGTTTAATGATTTAGCAACCTCAATAATCGCTGCTTTCGTTGGTTGATACTTTGCTTTATAGTAATGAGTCATTAACGCCTCATCCGTCGTTTTTTCACCTGATTCGTAGTGTGTTTTAAATAAGTCCATAAATCCCATTTCTAGTTCCTCCCTTAATTCCTATACTTTTCCACTATATTAATTATGACTATGTTTAAGACAGCAGCATAACTGATGATACAGTGTCTCAAACTGAGTTCGTAACTCACTGACTTTACCTTCGTTAACTAAAACGAAGTTCGCAAGATCACGTTTTTTATCCAGTGACATCTGAGAATTAATCTTGGCGAGCGCATAGGCCTCCTCGATTTGGTCTCTTGCCATCAGTCGTTTAATTTGCGTTTCCTGACTGACATAAACGACAATCGTCACATCCGTCAGTGATTCAAACTCAAACTCATATAAAAGTGGCATATCGAGAACCACCATCGATTCATTAGCTTTTTTCGCGAGTTCAATCCCTTCTACTAACTTTTCACGGATTAAGGGTTTCATAATTTCATCTAATTTTGCTTTTGCAGCCTTATCTTGAAAAATTAAACGCCCTAGCCCCCCGCGGTCTAGGTTCCCATCCGCTAAAATAATATCCTGTCCAAATACATCTGCTAATCTTTTTAGAAGTACCGTATTTGGTTGTTGCATCTGTCTGACAATTAAATCAGCATCTAAAACCGTCACACCCTTGTCTAAAAACAACTGAGTGACCGTACTTTTTCCTGATGAAATTCCACCCGTTAATCCAACTACTAACATGGATACAATCCCCCTTAAGACTTAATTATTTGGCATGTTGGACAAAAGTAAGTTCCACGTCCACCAACCTTAATTTTCTCAATAGGGGTTTCACAGATTTTACACACTTCACCCAATCGTTGATGAACTAACAACTCTTCTTGAAACGTTCCTGATACACCATGTGTGGATGTAAAGGTTCGAATGGTTGTCCCACCTAATGAGATGGCTTTTGCTAACACCTCTACTGTATATTTTACCACATTTTCAATCTCGTTGTCGGATAATTCATAGCTTGGGGTTAAAGGATGAATCTTTGCCCTAAATAACACCTCATCTACATAAATATTACCCAGTCCACAAACTACACTTTGATCTAGTAATAATGACTTAATCGGTTTCTTTTTCCCTTTTATTTTTCCTTTAACATACGCTGGGGTAAACTCATCTGAAAAAGGTTCCACCCCAAGCACTTTAAAAGCAGAGGTTTCTTCTAAATCTTGACCTTTTTCATATAAATGAAACGTCCCAAATTTACGCGTATCTTGATAAAGTAACTGACGTCCATTATCGAGTTTAAAGATAGCATGAATATGCTTGTTTAATTCAAAATCATCTGCCTCATAAAAGTACTTACCTTCCATACGAAGATGCGAAAGGAGTTGATAATCTTGAAAATGAAAAACTAAATACTTCCCGCGACGACTAATCTCTTCTATCACTTGATTCGTTAGCTTTTCTTTAAAAACATCTGCACTCATATTTTTAACCATCGGTTCGTATCGTAACTCAATCTCTTTTATTCTTAAGCCTTTAATCTGGCTATTTAACACATTTTTAACTGTTTCAACTTCTGGTAATTCTGGCATAGCAATTAGTCCATCCTTTTTCATGTCATTTTCATGTTGTTTACTTCACAATGGATTGGTAAATCTCAAACATCATGATTAACAAGTCACGCTCAAGCGTTGAAATCGGTGCTTGATAATCTAAGTATTTGCCTTTAAAAACAATCTCTAAATCCGATGTCTGTAAAATCAATTGTTGCACCTGCTCGACTTCCTCTTGACTTAATTCAATCGTAATCCATTCGGTAACTTCATCTTCAATCCAAACTTGACGCTTTTCAGACGGATCCATTTCAAACGAAACGATTGCCTCTCCATTTTGACGAAGCTCAATCAAATCAAAATCATTCATCGTCTGACCATAATATCCAAATACAACAGGCATCGTCGCACTTGTAATATCACTATTTGCCACGATATAAGGCATCACATTAATATTTTGTTCAACCATTGACTTATCTACACCCTCAGCCGTTCCTTTTTTTATATTTGTAAAAGCATAAGTGGCTAAGTTAACGGGATTAAAAGCGGTCGATGATTGAAGTGCCAGCTGATTATAGGTAATCACTTGCTGATTACTTTCTGTATTCACTAAGACTTGAATTTTCCCCGCATATTTACCGAGTGCCTTATCTCGTCGTTGAGCTCGCTGAAGTGTTACTTCAGATAACTTCAAATGAAGTGTCTCTTCATAACTACTTCCTAAATACGGCTCAATCTCTTGTAAAAAGTTAATAACAAATCCCAGTTGATTATTCTCAATCAATTCCTCGATTTCCTTCATGACCTCTAAATAAAACTCCGATTGATAATACCATCTTAGCGACGTGATACCCTCGTCATTTTCATTATCAATCAAATAATTCAATCGTTTAATTGCCTCAACATAATTTTTTTGTTCATAAAATTCATTTGCTTCCGTCAAATATTGTTCTTTAATCAATTGAACACATTGCATGATTCTACCTTTAGCCAATTCATAATAAGACTGATCATTAAACATCACTTGACCATAAGCTTCAATCGCCTCTTCAATGAATCCCTGTTGTTGCAAATTCACACCTTTAATATAAGCTCTTTGTGATTGATAATACTTCGATACTTCATCAATTGTTTCAATTACTTTAGAACTCGAGAAAAATAACGGTTCAATAATTTGCTCATACTGCAAATACTCTTCGTACTCAATTTTTCGAAGCATATATAAATTCGCATAATATTGATAACGACTAATCAAAGAATCTCCTAAATCCTTTTTAATTCGTTGTCCATAGTCACTATCTAAATTAATAAATCGCTGATAAACCGAAGTCACATCATCTGGCGATACTTCATCATAAATATAATTAACTAAGATATTCAACTGTTTTTCATACAGGATAACATGTCGATTATAAATCATGGCCCCCCATATAATCAATGCTACAACCATAACAATAACAATTTTTAATGAAAAGAACCAATAATTTTTTAACTGCTTTAATACCCCCATAACGTCCACCCCAACGAAACTTGCTTTTATTACCATTTTAACACAGAAAGCGCCTATCACCTATCATTTATTCGAATTTTTCACAAAGAAAAACGCTGACTAAAAAAAGATTTTCACAACCTCTAACGCCTAAAAGAAACTCAATTTTAAGGCGCTAAAGAAATATCTCCATCATCAACTATCACGCTTCCCTAAATGAGTAAAATAGATTAAAATAAATCTACTATCAAAAACGGGGGGATTTTATGATTCGCAAGGCTTCTTTAAATGACTACAATCAAATCTCAAAACTAGTTTCAGAAGTTCATCAACTTCACGTCCTAAATCGACCAGATGTCTATTTGGATCTAAAACAACCATTTTCATACGATTCTTTTCTTCAGTTACTTGAAGAACCAACCTCAAATCTTTTCGTCATCGAAAATTCTAATCAAAACCTCATCGGATACGGTATCATCAACTTCCTTAAAACACGTTCACTCACCATCATGAAGCCATCAACAATCGCCTACATTGATGATTTTTGTATCTCATTTTCTTACCAACATCAAGGCTATGGTGCACAACTTTTTGATTACTTAAAAGAATATGCCAAAGAACAAGGTGCTACCTCTTTACAACTGACGGTTTGGGAGTTTAATGAACCAGCTATAGCTTTTTATGAAAAAATGGGCATGAGTACGAGAAACAGACGATTAGAATTGCCGTTAAAATAAGTAAAAAGGAGAACGAAAACTTCTGTTTTCATTCTCCTTTTTTTTAGATTAATTCTTCTAACATATCAAGTAATTCATTGAAGCGTTCAATCGTTGCCTCTAATGGCATTGAGGTCGTCATGTCAACCCCTGCATTTTTTAGAGTATCGATTGGATATAAAGAACCACCTGCTTTTAAGAATCCTTTATATTTCTCAACAGCAACTTCACCATTTTCTAAAATCGATTTAGCGAAAGCCGATGCCGCTGCGTACCCTGTAGCATATTGGTAAACATAGAAATCACTATAGAAGTGTGGAATTCGTGCCCACTCAATTTTAATTTCATCATCCACGACCATCTCAGGTCCGAAATATTTTTTATTTAAATCATACCAAATATTATCTAAATCATCTGACGTTAATGAACCACCGTTTTCTAACGTTTCATGCGTGATTAACTCAAACTCTGCAAACATTAATTGACGGTACACGGTCGCTCTAATTTGCTCTAACTCCTGATTAATGAGATATAATTTTTTATTTTTGTCCTGCTCTTTATGAATTAAGTCATTAATTAAAAGAATTTCATTCGTTGTAGACGCCACTTCCGCACAGAATAACGTGTAATTTCCGTAAACGTATGGTTGTTCTTTTCTTGTATAGTAAGAATGGATGGAATGTCCCATTTCATGAGCCAGTGTTGAAACATCGTTTAACTCATAGTTATAATTTAATAACACATAAGGCATCGTATCATAGCTTCCCCATGAGTAAGCCCCACTTTTTTTACCTTTATTTTCGTAAACGTCAACCCATCCGTCTTTGATTCCTTCATCAAAGATGTCTAAATATTCTTGACCCAGTGGTTTTAATCCTTCTTTCACCATTTCAATGGCATCGCTATACTCGATATGTTGTTTTGGGATATCGATGACAGACACATATAAATCGTACATATGAATTTCATCTAATCCTAATAACTTTTTCTTTAAACCAACATAGCGGTGAAGAGATTTTAAGTTGTTATTGATGGTTTGAATCGCATTTTTATAAACTTCAACTGGAATATCATTTGGTTTTAATGAAGCTTCTAATGAAGACGCATATTTTCTTGTTTTCGCATAGAAAATAAATGTTTTTAATGAGCTTGTTAAGCTTGTTGCAATTGTATTTTCATATTTTTTATACGTGCTAAATAATAATTTAAACGCCTCTTCTCTGACACGACGATCTTTACTTTTGATTAATGAACTATAGTTTCCTTCTGTTAATTCAATGTCCTGACCATTTTCACCTTTAATCGTTCCAAACGTCATATCCGCATTCGTTAGCATCGTATAAATACTTTCAGAAGCCCCTAAGCAATCTGATGCTGATGCTAATAATTCTTCCATTTCCTTCGATAAGATATGTGGTTTTTCTTTTAATAACACTTTGAAGAACGTGTCATACACATTTAATTCGTCATCGCTTTCTAACATCTTTTCAATTGTTCCATCTTCAAGTGATAAAATCTCCGGCGTAAAGAACGCATTGTAACTTGAAAACTGTGCCATAAACGGATCGATTTTATTCACTAATGTTTGAAACTCTGAGTTTGAGGTATCTTCATGACTCTTCATATGCGCGAACACATATAATTTTTCTAATACACGTGATAACTCTTCTTCTACCTTTAAGTATTCCTTTAAATCAGTGATATTTCCAAGACGTCCTTGGAATTCTTTTAATTTCGGCGCTTTTTCTTTTACTGCTTGAAAGTCTTTTTCCCAAGCCTCTGTACTTGCATAAACTTTGTCAATTTTCCACTTCGATTCTTCTTCAATTTCATTTCGTGATTTTAAACCCATTGTCTGACTCATAAATGTCTCCTTTTTATCAATATCAATTCATCATACTTTCATTTTACTACATTTAACCACTGATAATTCATCATCCGGTTATTTTTTTTATGCGGTGACTGTCTCAGGGAATCGAAGCAAGTATCCATTTTACTAAGAGGGGATAACCCTCTAAATTCTTAAATATCATGCTTCTCTAAACGTGAAATTAATTCCTCGTCCGTAACCTAATTTAAATCATTACACATCCAAAGAAAAAGGTTTAGATTGTTGAATATTTGAGATAGATTGTTCAGAGACTAAAAACTTCATTCTATAACCTACCTAAACAATCATAGGTTAACTTTTTTAATAATCCCTCCTTTGATAATCCCGCTTCTGTCATCGCATGGATATCATAGATTTTTAAAATTTGATAGCATTAATGACCAATGCTTTACCTCGTATGAGCTCCTTTTTTATCTCTCATAAAAAATAGTAAGTCAATTAACGATGGCTGATACGGAATAAAAATTTCTTCCTGAATCATCTTTAAGATTTCATCCCTTGACGCCCATTTAACGCTCTGAACTTCCTCGTATTGCAGTTTTAGTGCATCAATTTCTAAATCTTGTTGAATCAAATAAAAATCATCAAATCCATCATCAAAATTAATCGTTAGAGCAGGTCTAATCCCATCAAGTGATAACCGATATCCAATCTCTTCATAAACTTCACGTTCTGCTGCTGATTGACTCGTATCACCAGAAATAGCACTGCCCCCAACTGTCACATCCCACCTATTTGACCAACCACTTTTAAAAGGCTGTCTTTGTTGAATCAACATTTCACCTTGAGAATTAAAAATACAGACATGGACGACTAATCGATAAAGTCCTGGAATGATTTTTTGACCTCTGATCATCGTTTTATCCGTTTTAATTCTATCTTGCGTATATAAATCCCAAATCTCTATAATCACCATCTCCTTTTAAGAACCAATGTCTCTTGACCCTCTACTGTATAATAAATCTTCGATAGATATGCTCATCATAATATAGATTGGGATTTTATTCCATTAAAAAATAACCTTCGCTGCTCACAATCTTATCTCATCTCTCTCAATACAACGATATCGTTTTAGATAAAATATAACCCCTATCCTTTATTCCTTAGATATTAATTTACTATGAACGATTGTACGAGCATTTTCAAACTCATAACTACAAGTATACAGCGTCATAATCTGATCATTCGCGTTTAATTCAATCTGTTTTTGATATAACGATCGATCTTTTATATAGTTTAGATACGCTTGTTTATCTTTTTCATCTTCAAAATGAATTTTCAGATAATCCCCATGATAAAAATCTGCTACATAGGCCGAAAAAACTTCATAAATATAGGTCATCCCTTTATATTCAACTCTAATCAGGTTATTTTCATTAAAAAAATCTTCCTTTTTAAAATTAGCGACTTCTCCAAACATTGATTTATTTTTCATATCATGACCATATAGAATAATACTGTGATCTTCTTCAAATTTATTTCGATAATCCATAAATATACTACCGGAAGCTAGATAATTTTTATTAAAATCATGTTTTAGATAATATTGATTATCTTGACTCTGAACCACCGGGTAATCAATATTAGTGTTGTCGACGTGTAACCAAAATCTATAGTCCGAATTGATAGAAGAAAGTTTATCATATTTATCATCTACAATCGACTGATCTACTTCTTTATTCTCTTCATTAGCTTCAGTCTCTTCAATAGGGGGCGTATCTGTCGTCGCTTTAGTCATTTCTCTAATATTTTCATATACATTATCTGCTTTTTTGTACGCCGTTAATTTAATTAAAATAGCAGAAGAAGAGAAGCATAACATCCAAATCAGAATTAACTTAACAACTACCCTTATATTTTTTTTCAAAACAATCCCCCCCCCTCCTTTTACATTTACTATAAATAATAGACATTTTATGAATTCTATATATTAAATTATCAATGAATGATGACTACATTATGCATTTTATAACAGGATTGTTAAGGAAGTTATTTATGAACAATGTTAAAAATTATCGAAAAAAAGTAATAACTTTTAGTATGTAGGTAAATATAGTTGAGTAAATAAGATTTATTTAAAACACAATAAAATCACAACTATTAGAGAAGGAGAAAAGTAAAAAAATGAAAAAACACTTATTAACAAATTTTCTAACTATCTTGACAGTGTTCATGATGTCGACCATGATAGTATTTGCAAATGGATCGGTAGAGGGAAATATGACAAGCTCAGAATTTTTAGCTAAAAGTAATTCCCAAGGGGACATTACTTTAAGTGATAATGTGGCACTTTCTGATGCATTAAAAATAAATGGAACTAATTATACGATTGATTTAAATGGCCATACTTTAACTCTCACAAAAGATTCAAATTATTTGACTAATGGCGCAAATGTAACCTTTAAAAATGGAACAATGATTCTAGATAAAATCAAAGGTCATGCAGATTGTATCTTAGGAGTAGGTGATTATGGAAGCAGTGCTAACTTAACACTCAATCAAGTAACGCTACAGGCAAGTAACTATACTTCACCCTATGCTTTAATTTATGTCTACAATGACAGTACCTTAAATATCGAAAACAATTCTGTTTTAAATGCCAAAAATGAAAAAAGTTTATCAGGAGGAGTGATAAAAACGAATGCCGGAAAAAATGGAAAAATTAACATCACTGACTCTACTTTAAACTTTCAAAATACTGCACGTGGCTTTTTAGATGGAACAATCAATATAAAAGATTCTACTGTCAACATGAAGGGGTTAAGCAATGGGATCAATACAACCGCTGAAGGGCTAGATTTAACCATCGACCATTCCAAACTTACAATTACCGAAAGCCTAGGACGTGCTTTAACAGTTGATGGAACAAACATAAATATTAAGAATAATTCTGTCGTTGATTTGAGCCATTCCGTTGAAGGCGACATCAGATTTAAAAATTCAGGAAAAATTCAAGTCGATCAGTCTTCTGAATTAAACTTTAAAACCGTTAAACTTGATGATCGAGGGATGGATTTAGGAAACTTAATCGCATCAGAAAAATATGACTATCAATTAGATGATCAAGGAAATGTGATCAAAATAGAAAAACCAATCACTCCAGAAACAGATATGCCTGATACAGGAGATGAGACTAATCTATCTCTTATGATTGGAATGGCCCTCATCTCTACTATCGGTCTATTATATTTCAAAAAAACGACACCTAAAAAAACAGTAGCTAAATAATAATATTCATCAAAAAAGGCGAGAAAAGATTTCATCTTCTCGCCTTTTTATTGATCCTACTTTATATTACTTTTATCTTCAATAGATGATTTCCTTTCACATCTATAAAAAACCTCTCTAAATAATTGAACCTCATGCTTCATTATATATTCCAGATTCCCATTATAGATCCCCCCTAGAAATACGTATTAATCTTGATATATAAACACCTAACCCTTCTTTAAATAAGAGTATTATCCTAACATTTATTGAAATATTTTCACATCATTAATTTCCGTTGAATCTAATCCTGAAAATTTCTCTAACGTCAGCATCACTTATAAATATCCTTTTTCTTTTAATAACATAAAAGTGTTGCGGTAAATATAGTCACTATATATATCTTCTTCGCAGCTTCCTTCCTAATTTTCTAATATTTTATTCTGTTCTTAAAGCAGTTACTGGATCTTTCCTTGCTGCTTTTTTGGCAGGGATGAACCCCCCCATTAAAGTTAGTATGATACTTAAAGCAATAAGAAGAAGTGCACTACTAAAAGGTAATGAGGCATTAACAGTATCTGTACCCGTTAAAGTGTGAATGATAGAATTTGCTGGTATTAGAAGTAACAGCGTAATTCCAATTCCAATTGTTCCTGAACATATACCGATTATAAATGTTTCTGCATTAAACACTTGAGAAATATTATGTTTTGAGGCCCCAATTGCACGAAGTATTCCGATTTCTTTAGTACGTTCCATAACTGAAATATAAGTGATAATTCCAATCATTATTGAAGATACTATTAAGGAAACTGCAACGAAAGCAATTAATACATATGAAATTACATTTATAATTGTTGTTACAGAAGACATTAAAAGTCCTACATAATCTGTATAAGTAATTTGACTTTCCTCATCAACCAATTCGTTGTATTTCCCAATATAATCAGCTATAACATCTTTGTCCTCAAAACTATCACAATATATGTTGATACTAGATGGTGCATCTAAACTTACAACACCAAAAGTTTTCATATTATCATCATAAGTTCCAGTAGATATATAATGATCATAAATCGAAAGAAGTGCCTCATCATCTAAATTTTCATCTAGTGCCGCTGCAAGTTGTGTTTCATTCATTGACATCATTTGAGATGTTGCAGTTGGATTATCTGAATAAGTGTATTGTAAAATCTGTTTAGCAAGATTAGCTTTCTCACTAACTCCTAAATGATCGATATAAGTTTTTGCATCTTTGACTTTATCTACATCATCACTAGGCGAAAATTCCATACCATTTAATACATTTAGATTCTTACTAGCTTCCTGTCCTTTTACAACCTCACTGTTATTTGTATAATCAATGATATAATCTGTTAATGCTTTTGTATAACCTACAGTATTGCTAATTAAAACAGTTTCTGTATCTTCTTTAGGACGAATAATACCTACCACTTTTAACTCAACTGCATCTTCAAGTAGATTTTTTATCTCTGAGTTATCGTCTCCAATATAATCGAAAGTACCATTATCATTTTCTACATATAAATCACAACTAGGGATCATATAAAATGTTTGAGCTATAATATCTTCATAACTTAGTTTTTGTGTATCTAAAGTAACTGTTTCTCCGTCTTCTATCTTCGATATTAATTCATTATATTCAGAAGAAGGAAGAAGTCCAAGTTTATAAAGAGTTGTGGCAGAAATCTCATTATTATGGTTAAGCACTATAACAAGCTCATTGTATTTGCTCGGCCATGAACCATATAAAACATCATAGCTATCTGTAATAGTTGAACTGATTAACTCATCTTCAGTACCTGGTAATAACTCTTCAAAATGATTAGAACTACTTGAACTCATAGCTGCCATCATTGGAGAGCTGACTGAAGCAGAAGATTGACTCCCCTCTAATGTACTACCATCTGTATTTACAAGAGTATCCTCTGAGTCATAAGTATATACATCGAATTTTGTATCGTAAGAATACACAATTCCGTTTTCACCAATATACTGGTGAATTTCATTTTCTGTATCATCTAAGTACTTTTTAAATTCTGTTAGATTATTTTCGGTAATACTTGTCGTCATCTTAGATGCCATTTCAAGTTCTGTACCATTTGAATAAACTGCATCTAAATCATGGTCAACCTCACCGCTTTTCAGTTTCTTCATATTCTCTTGTCCTGATGACATAATGCTACTTAAATCTATAGACTGAGATTGAATGGATATAGGATAAGAAGACATTGTACTTTTTTGAATATCAGAAATATAAGTATTAACTCCATTAGAAATCGATAGAATTAATGCAATCCCTATAATTCCAATAGAGCCCGCAAAAGCTGTTAATAATGTTCTTCCTTTTTTACTTTTTAAATTATTGAAAGACAATGAAAGCGATGTCGAAAATGACATTGAAGATTTACCCATATTTTCATGTCTTGCTTGCCCAAGTTGTGAAGCATCTACCTGATATGGATTAGAGTCATCTATAATTTTTCCATCACGCACTTTTACGATACGAGTAGCATACTCTTCTGCAAGCTCAGGATTATGTGTAACCATAACAACCAGTCTATCTTTTGCTACTTCTTTTAGAAGTTCCATCACTTGAACACTAGTTTCAGAATCAAGTGCACCCGTAGGTTCATCAGCAAGTAAAATATCTGGGTCATTAATTAATGCACGAGCTATAGCCACACGCTGCATTTGTCCACCAGACATTTGATTAGGTTTTTTATGAAGTTGATTACCTAATCCAACTTTTTCTAAAGCTTCTATTGCACGTTTTTTACGTTCTGACTTTGAAACCCCAGAAATAGTAAGTGCAAGTTCAACATTTGAAAGTACCGTCTGATGAGGTATTAAGTTATAGCTTTGAAACACAAAGCCGATTGTATGGTTTCTATAAGAATCCCAATCTCTATCTGTATATCTTTTAGTCGAAATTCCATTAATAATTAGGTCACCGCTATCATAATGATCTAGACCACCAATGATATTAAGTAAGGTAGTTTTCCCCGAACCACTAGGTCCAAGAATAGCAACAAGCTCATTGTCACGAAGATTTAAACTTACGTCATTAAGAGCTGTTTGCACTAAATCTCCAGTTATGTACTTTTTATGGATTTTTTCAATTTGAAGCATCTTTATTCTCCCCCTTTGTTTCCTTGTCATCATATTTTACAATGCTTTTATAAACTGAATGTTAATTTTAGGAATTTATTTATGCTTTTTTTCTAATACATTTAAATTTTCACTTAATCTTTTGAAATATAATAATTTGGATATAGATAAACAACACATTGCTTTAATTATATTAGATGTGATGATGCCTAAAATGGATGGCTATGAATTTACTATGAATTTACAGAGTATCTACGTAACTGTCAGAATAATATAGTGATTCTAATATTTACAGCTAAACAATTACTCGAAGAAACATGTAAAGGATTCCTAGTAGATACCTATGATTATATGGTGAAATCTGTTAACAAAGAGGAGATACTTCTTCGTATGAGAGCACTTTTGTGTCATTCTCAGATTATCAATAAACACAAGTTACATATTGGAAAATCACTTTAGATTAGAATGCGTTAACTATTTCACGATAAGGAATTAGTTATAAAGTAGTATTAAAATATGAATAAAGTAAAAAAAGTATTAAAAGATATGCGACTTTCTTTGATGTTTTCAGTTATTTAGAGATAATAGGTATTTCGAATTTCTTTCGGACGTGGATACTAACCGCTCCCTCCATCTCCACCCTAACTTATAAAAAAACTTCTCTACACCAGAAATCAATTCTGAAATTAAAGAAGTTTTTTTATTTTATATCATAAACCAATGTCTAACACTTAGTAACACAGATTTAACTATTATTCATCTTTTTATAGGAAACGAATTACAAATCTTATAAATGATTCATAACTAAAAGTCTAAGTCATAGTACTTTGTGATTTAAACACTTGAACCTCACACCCCACAGACTCAGTAACTGGACCTCAGTTGAGTTTCGAAGACCAAATGCTCGCCCTACTAGCGATAGAAAACCACGAGCTACGCTACGTGGTGTAGGGAAACCATAAAGTTTCGTCTACACTACTCCTAAAAAGCAGAGGAGTGAGGTAGACGTCAACTCACTATACTTCATACCCTACAGTCACAGTAACTGGAATACAATCTATCTTCGATAACCTGACTCTTGAGAGCAAATACATAAGATTCTCTAGATTTCTTTTAGAAATCAGTTCATCTAAAAAATCGGGAGCATCCCATGTTTCAAAAAGAGAAACACAGGCTACTTCCTTGCATTTTAGAATATCTAGTTGAACTTCTAGTGAAACTTTAGATATTCTTATCCCTTTAGGGGGGGTCAAGAGTCAAAGCGGTTATCTCAGCCTTTTAGATATTCTCGCTGAAGTATGAAGCGTTAGACTATCTTATCCTGGGTATTTAATCTTTCTAATCTCGAAAATTCGAGATTTAGAAAGATTTTACTCAGGGTTACTTCGCGTCGTACCATGTTGGTCCGTATGAGTAGTCTGCTTTTAATGGCACCTGAAGCTTTACAACGTCTTCCATTGTTTTAGTTACAAGTTCGATCATTAAATCTAACTCTTCTTGTGGGACTTCGAAGATTAATTCATCGTGTACTTGAAGTAATAAACGAGATTTAACTTGTTTTTCTTTCATGGCATTTGCGACGTCAATCATGGCTTTTTTGATAATATCGGCTGCTGTTCCCTGGATTGGTGCATTCATTGCAGTACGTTCTCCAAACTGACGAAGTGCATAATTTTTCTGACTTAATTCAGGGATATAACGACGACGATTAAATAAAGTCGTTGCATAACCATGGAATTTTGCATCTTTCACGGTATCTTCCATATACTGATTGATTCCTGAATAAGTCTCTAAGTAATGATCAATATATTTTTTCGCTTCTTTTTGCGTAATATTTAAATTTTCAGATAATCCGAAGGCACTCATTCCATAAATAATTCCGAAATTAATTGCCTTAGCTGAACGTCGTAAGTCTGATGTCATTTCTTCCTCAGATACTTTGAACACATCCATTGCTGTTTTTTTATGAATATCTTCACCTTCTTTAAAGGCTTCGATTAATGACTCCGTATTTGAAATATGAGCTAAAATACGAAGTTCGATTTGTGAGTAGTCCGCTCCTAAAATAACCCAACCTTCTTCACTTGGGACAAAGGCCTTACGAATTAAACGCCCTTCTTCTAAGCGAATCGGAATATTTTGTAGGTTGGGTTCAATCGATGATAAACGTCCTGTTTGAGTTAAAGCTTGATTAAAAATCGTATGAACTTTTCCATCACTGTAGCATGCTTTCTTTAAACCCTCGATGTAAGTTGAATAAAGTTTGGTTAACGTACGATACTCCATAATCGATTTAATGATTGGATGAGCATCACTTAATTTCTCTAATACATCGGCATTTGTTGAATATCCTGTTTTCGTTTTCTTAATAACTGGTAAGGATAATTTCTCAAATAACACCTCTCCTAATTGCTTAGGTGAGTTAATGTTAAATGACATTCCAGCATGTTCATAAATCTCATTTTCAAGCGCCGTGATGCGTCCTTTTAAATCTTGCCCCATCTCATCAAGTGTCTTTAAATCCAGAGCCATTCCGTTAAATTCCATCTCAGCCAACACATCTGCCAGTGGCATTTCCATCTCTTCAAATAACGTTAACTGATCTTGTTCTTTCAACTGTTCAAGCGCTGTCTCCTTTAACTTCAAAACGGCAGTCGCAATATCAATCGAGTGACGGGCAATTTGACTCTCTTCTGCAATAGCACGCTTAGCCCCTTTACCATAAACCTCTTCATCGTACAACACATCATCGTAGTCATAACTCATCGCCACTTTTTTAAACTCATTGCTGACATTCGTCGGATTAATAATATACGTTGCGAGTAATAAATCAAATGCCACCCCACGTAAATCAAATCCTTGCCACATCAGGGCAACTCGTGAACGTTTTAAATCAAAGATATCTTTTGCAATCTTTTCATCTGCTAAGAATGCCATAAAGGCCTCAGACTGCTTCGCTAATTCAAATGGGACATAATAAGACTCTTCATCATTTACAACCGCAATCCCTAAAATATTAGCATGATGATAGTTCTCTTCAAAAATCTCAACATGAATCGCACTATGCTTAAAGATTTTAGTGTTTAATTCTTCTAAACTTCCGATGATTGCAACAGGAGCTTTAGGTGTTTCATCCTTCACCTCTTGCAGTTTCATTTTTTTTAGGAAAGCATTAAACTCCATTTCTTTAAACAATTCAATTAAACCCGCTACATCAGGTCCTTGATATAATAAATCATCAAAAGTCACTGAAAGCGGCACATCTGTATGAATGGTCGCCATTCGTTTGCAAAGCAAAGCTTGCTCAACATTCGCCTCTACTTTCTCTTTCATCTTCCCTTTTAAAGAGGCCGTATTAGCGACTAAATTTTCAACTGTTTGATACTCTTTTAATAATTTAATTGCTGTCTTTTCCCCAACACCTGGGATTCCTGGTAAATTATCTGATGGATCGCCCATTAAACCTTTTAAGTCAACAATTTGGCTTGGTGATAATTCATATTTTTCAAACACCGCTTCTGGTGTAAACGACTCAATATCGGTAACCCCTTTTCTTGTAATATGAACCGTCGTTTTCTCATCCGCCATTTGAAGTAAATCTTTATCTCCTGTGATAATATGAATTTTTTCAAAATCGGCTTTCTCTCCAAGACGAGCCAATGTTCCAATAATATCATCTGCTTCATAAGTTGGTAGCTCTAATCGCTTGACACCTAGTAAATCAAGATACTTCTTAATTAAATTAATTTGAGAACGCATCTCATCTGGCATCGGCTTACGACCATCTTTATACGTTTCTAAAAATTCATGACGAAATGTCGTTTTACCTGCATCAAACGCCACTAGCATATGCGTATGATGATAATCATCCATCACTTTATTCATCATATTAACGAATCCATAAAGAGCATTCGTAAAAATCCCCTGACTCGTCTTCATTAAATTCCCGCTATATGCCGTTGCATAATATGCGCGATACATTAAACTATTTCCATCAATTAAAACTAATGTGTTCATGCTAATCAACCCTTATCTTTGGCATATTTGAACGCCTAATTAACTATACTTTAATATTATTTTAACACAATTTATAAACTGATACATATTTAAAACATACTTTTAAAAGGATGGTGCTAAAAATGGTCGAAAAAACAACAAAAAACTCACAAAGTCTGTTCCTCTTATTCAATATCACCTTATTATTGACCTTCCCCTTCAAACCTAATCACCCCCTCATCTCGCAACTTATCCAGACGTCTAAATTTATGCTCGATTGGATTCCAATTTTAGGATACCTTAGCTTAATTACCTTCACCTTTATCAAAAAGGACAGTGAATTTCCTGCTACTATTCGAATCCTTTCCTTACTGTTTGCTTTTTACCACCTTATCCACTTACTCTTTTACGTTTAATGCATTTTCCCAAACCGAATTAATCTGTGATATAATAAAATATATTTAGATTTTTTGGTAAAGGATGAGTAAAACGTGAAAAAATTTCCTATCTATGTTTTAACGGTCGCAGGTCTTATCATACTCTTTTTCTTCTACTCGCTTTGTATCTTAAAATTTTCGATCAAAGTGGATGAAACGATTATAAAAAACCCGAATATTCCAACTACCTTTGATGGAATCCGCCTCATTCAATTTGGAGATACACTACTTGAGAATGAAGAAGATTTATCCGTATTTGAAAAAGCAGTGAATGAAATCAACCGTTTAAATCCAGATATCGTGATTTTCACAGGAGGACTGTTTCAAAAGGGAACTATCTCATCAGCTCTAAGTAATGAAGCTTCAAAGTTACTTTCAAACATCCAGAGCCCTTTAGCAAAAGTAGCAGTTCTTGGAGACGATGATTTAGAAAATGAACAGGCCATAACCGACCTTCTAACGAATGCCGGCTTTAGAGTTCTAAAAAACGAATCCTTACCTTTATACAATGGTTCAAGCGAATCTATCACGTTAATCGGTGTTAATTCATTAACCACAACGCCTCCACTTCAAACCCTTCTAGCACAGAACAGCGATGCTAATACCTTTAACATTTTATTACTTCATGAACCGACTCTTGCATCAGTTGTTACCGATTATCCGGTTGAATTACAACTATCTGGCCACTGCCGAGGCATTACGTCAAATGATAAGACACAACCCAACTATTGTAGTCAATTCTATAACGGCACTTACCGTTTTGCCGATCGTCTAACTTTACATGTTAACCAAGGACTTAACCGCTCTAATGAGGTGGCAGCCCTTTTAAGAAGACCAACCCTTCAATCATTTTTACTCATAAAAGAGCAATAAAAAAATCGACTTTTAAACGAGTCGATTTTTTTATTAGCGAGAACCTAAACTCAACAGTCTGCATACACTAAAATGAGAACTGCATACTGAAGGAGGAGTTAAAGTTGAATCAAAATATGAGATCGTCTTATCATGGCCAAGTTCCATTGACAAATCAAGTCCCCTATCTAGCGACTATGCCAGGTATTGAAAATGATGAACGATGGGGATTTTGGCCATTCATTGGGGGACTTGCTCTCGGGGGATTAGGTGGATTAGTCCTTGGTGGTGGACGTCCATGTTGTGGAGGATACAATTATCCAGTGTACCAACAACCCATGTATTACCCTCAACCTGTTTACTATCCTCAACCTGTTTATTACCAACAACCAAGCTATCCAATGGGATATCAACAACAAATGGTTCAAAACAGCTATTATGGACCTTATTCGGTGACCACAACCCCTAGCCAAGAACCGATGATTGAATCAAATAAATACTATATTTTATAAAAGAAAGACCTTAAACACTTTAATTAATGTTTAAGGTCTTTCTTTTATTTTTCATACAATTTATAGAGTGCCTGCGTTCCTAAATTTTCAAACTCACGATTCGCACATTCTTCATATAAACTTAAGACAAGATTAAGTCCTGGTAAATCAACTGACATTTCAGATGCTTCTGACGTTGCAATTTTCATATCTTTAATAAAATGTTTAATAAAGAATCCAGGATTAAAATCGTCACGAATAATACGAGGGGCCATATTGCTTAATTGCCAACTTGCAGCTGACCCACTTGTAATGGCACTTAAAACTGTCTCTAAATCTAAATTAGCCCCTTTAGAATAAGCTAAAGCTTCAACCATTCCAATCGCAGCTCCAGCAATCGCAATTTGATTGGCCATTTTTGTATGCTGTCCACTGCCTGCTTCTCCCATATAAACAATTACTTTTCCCATCAAATCTAAGATTGGACGAATACTTTGATAAACAGACTCTTCTCCTCCAACCATAATTGTTAACGTTCCATTTTTAGCTCCAACATCTCCACCGGTAACGGGAGCATCTAAACATTGAATCCCTTTTTGCATTCCCGCTTCATAAATTCGCTTTGCAAGTTCTGGTGTTGAGGTTGTCATATCAACTAAGATTGTTCCTTCTTTTGCCGTATCAATTAACCCACCTTCACCTAAATAAACAGCCTCAACATCTGCAGGAACACCAATAATCGTAAAAATTAAATCAGCATGATGCGCAACCATTTGAACATCTTCGCACCAAATAGCACCAGCTTCAACAATTTGATCTGCTTTACTTTTTGTACGATTATAAACATACATCTTATGGCCAGCGTTTAATAAATGAGTCGCCATGGCTTGCCCCATGACACCAATTCCGATAAATCCAATGTTCATTTAAATCCCTCTTTCAATTTCTTAGTCATCTTAATAAATTGATTATAACACAGGCAACAAAAAAGACTAGGAAAACTTCCTAGCCAATTTATCTATTTTTTGAAAATATAATCTAACGTCCCTTTATTTGCGATACTTTCATAATAAGCTGTTTTCACCGTATAATAAGCCTCAACTGTTGTCATATAGTCTGTATGTAACGTTTGAACTTCACTGAAGGCCACATTTACACTTTGAAAATATTGAACAGCCTCACTTGTTTTCGTGTTATAGAACATTTCTTCAAAGTTTGATAAGGTGTTAACTAATGAAGAAAGTTGTGCTTCTAAAGCCGTTAACTTTGTTGTACGTTCTTGTTGAAGGGATGTCATATCATGACCTAATGTCTGTAAATCTGTTGGTAATTTTTTAATCACTTTTTCAATTTGTTCAAAATTAGTTTTTTCAATGGCTGATGAAATACATGTTGCCACCGATTCATTATATTGTTTTAACATGTTATATTGTGTGTTAAATGACTCAAATAACTCAGTTAAGTCTGCACTTCCATCGTAAGTCTGACCTGCACTAATCAAACTGCTCACCGATGCTTGTAAAGCATTTAAATTATCCTCTAATGTATTTGTATTTTGTTTTTCACAAGTGACAATTTCTTGATCTAAATGTTGATACATTTGAAATACTTGTACTTCAGGAATCTTATAAGTTAAGGCAAAGAAAATTCCTACAGCCGAAATAAGGATTACAATTAAAACTGGTAAAAATGGTCGACGCATTTAGAATTCCCCTTTCCTATAAATCGCTACTTCCAAATAAATTTTTAACAATATGATTATCAGGATTATAAGGTAAGAACTCATATCCTAAATCTAAATAATACTGAATAACAACAGGTAAAACTTGTACGGTAATATCTTTTTCATGGAATAAAATAACCGTATTAGATGGATAGTTCCACAACTTCATATTACTTTCAACATTTTTCATAATACTATCAACTGTTGCTCCCGATTCCCAATCATATGAATCAACGTCCCAATCCCAACATTTTACGCCAATTTCATTTAAAGCAACAACATGTTCATCCGTAAATGTTCCGCCCGTTCCATAAGGAGCACGACATAATTTACTTTCAAACCCACCTGTAATCTCTTTAATTAAGGCTTGTTCTTCCTTCATCTCACCAGCGAAATTAGAAGCGGCATTAGCATCTCCATATAAATAAGCATAATCATGAGTCATTGAATGCATCCCAATGTAATGACCGTCATTAGCCATTCGTTTTAACATGGCCTCCGAGTCAGAGTAATTATCGATAGCTGTCCCTAAAACAAAAAATGTCCCCTTAATTCCATAGCTATCTAAAATGTCTAAAATGGCACTTGTATTGCGTGAAGGTCCATCATCAAATGTTAAATAAGCAAATTTAACTTCTTTATTATGCCAACTTTTAACCGTTTTGATTTCCTCGAAATCTAAATAGGTCGGCTCTACTGTTGCCATACTTAATCCTTTTACTTGTCCTGCAACATTAGCAAAGAAACATCCTGTCATCACTAAAATTGCAATTAACGTTACAAAAACATAAAAACGTGGTTTAACACGTCGACGTCGTCCTCGACTACCATAATTTGAATAATACTGCTGTTTTGCCACTACTCTTTCCTCCATCTATGCTATTTGTTTTAATTATACAATATTAACTTTAAAAAAGCATTCTAAAACCTTGCATAATGTGACAAATTATGCAAGGTAATTTATGGATGACTTCTTTCTTTATTTTTCATTTGATAAGGTACAATTAAAATCTTCACCTTCACAATAAGGCATAAATTCATAACCTAAACTGCGATAATATTCAATCACTTGAGGTAATACTTCTAACGTGAATTTTTTTTCATGAAATAACAAGACAACTTCTTTTGCATCCTGATTGCGTTTTTGTTCTGCAACAACTTGTCTAAATATTTGATCGGCACTTGATTTTGACCAATCTAAAGAATCAACATTCCAATCGATACATGTGATTCCTGCTTCTTCTAAAGCAACATAATGTTCTCTTGTTAAATGATTTCTTCCACCATATGGTGGACGGCATAATTGACTTGTAAATCCTTCCGTTAAATCATAAACCATTTTTTGATCAGCCAACATTTCCTTAACAAAGTTTTGAGGAGCATTTGGACCATGATATAAACTATCCATATTATGTGTCATGCTATGAAGCCCAATATAATGTCCACGCTCCACCATTTCTGTTAATATCTCTTTGGCATTCGAAAACAGTTCAATATTTTCACCAATCACAAAGAAAATGGCGGGTACATCATATTGATCTAGCACATCTAAAATCTCTAAACTATATCTAGAAGGTCCATCATCAAATGTTAAATAAACGACTTTTTCTGGTTTTTCCTTATTATAAATAAAATCGTCCACTCTATCTTCAACGGTTGCCGCAAATGTATCAAATGACCCCATAAATAGACTACAAAAAGTTATCATCAGGAACATAAAAAATAATCCACTTTTTAAACTGATGGATCCAAAAAATTTAGTTTTTAACACTGATATCATTTTTATCTCAACTCTTTTCCTTTCGAAGTTCTTTATTAGGATGTCGTTTTTTGTCTTAATTATTCTTCAATTTAAATTTCTGCTCTTAGAAAACAAAAAAAATGTGAAGAATAAATTCTTCACATTTTAATTTGGATTATTTTTGAATGTTTTCAACTAATTCAATAACTTCTTCAACTGTTGACATATTTAAAGCTTTTTGAGCTAATTCAGCCATTTCAGCTTTTGATAATTTGCTAATTAATGAACGAGCAGGTAAGATTGAAGTCGCTGACATTGAGAATTCATCTAATCCTAATCCTAATAATAATGGGATAGCTGTTTGATCTCCTGCCATTTCTCCACACATTCCAGTCCATTTACCTTCTTTGTGAGCAGCATCAATAACCATTTTTACTAAGCGTAAAATACTTGGGTTATATGGTTGGTATAAGTATGAAACTTTTTCGTTCATACGGTCAGCAGCCATAGTATATTGGATTAAGTCATTTGTTCCGATAGAGAAG
This sequence comes from Turicibacter sanguinis, assembly GCF_013046825.1. Taxonomy (NCBI): domain Bacteria; kingdom Bacillati; phylum Bacillota; class Erysipelotrichia; order Erysipelotrichales; family Turicibacteraceae; genus Turicibacter; species Turicibacter sanguinis. The sequence goes on from NZ_CP053187.1 coordinate 187,260, forward strand.
AAGTCAACTTCTTTAGCGAATTGATCAGCTAATACCGCAGCAGATGGAATTTCAACCATCATTCCGACTTCGATTTCTTCAGAAACTGTCACACCTTCTGCAATTAAGTTAGCTTTTTCTTCTAATAATAAAGCTTTAGCAGCGCGGAATTCATTTAAAGTTGCAATCATTGGGAACATGATACGTAATTTTCCGTATGAAGAAGCACGTAATAAAGCACGTAATTGCGTACGGAATAAATCTGTATCATCTAAACATAAACGAACAGCGCGGTAACCTAAGAATGGGTTCATTTCTTTTGGTAAATGTAGATATGGTAATTCTTTATCTCCACCGATATCTAATGTACGAACAACAACTGGTTTTTCTCCCATTGCTTCTAATACTGCTTTATAAGCTTCGAATTGCTCATCTTCAGTTGGGAAGTTATCGCGTCCCATATATAAGAATTCAGTACGGTATAATCCAACGGCTTCTCCACCATTAGCAAGTACTCCTTCAACATCTTTTGGAGTTCCGATATTAGCAGCAAGCTCTACATGTTGTCCGTCTTTTGAAACTGTTGCTTCATTTTTTAATTTTGCCCATTCAGCTTTTTGAGCATCATAAGCTTTAGCTACTTCTTCGTAGTGTGCGATTTGCTCAGCTGTTGGGTTAATGATAACATTTCCTTCTAATCCGTCTAAGATAATCATATCTCCATCTTTAACGTCTTCTAAGATTGTTTTTGTTCCAACTACAGCTGGAATTTCTAATGAACGAGCCATAATCGCTGAGTGAGATGTACGTCCCCCGATGTTTGTCGCAAACCCTTTAACGAAGTTACGATCAAGTTGAGCTGTATCAGAAGGTGTTAAGTCTTCAGCAATAATAACCACTTGCTCATCAATTGTACTTGGATCATTTACTTTAACACCTAATAAGTGTGCTAAAATACGTTTTTTAATATCTTTAATATCTGCTGCACGTTCACGGAAATATTCATTATCCATGCTTTCAAACATCATAATAAACATGTTTGATACTTCATCGAATGCATAAGGTGCATTAACGCTTTCAGATTTAATTTTATCTGTTGTTTGAGAAAGTAACTCAGGATCATTTGCCATATTAATATGAGCATCGAATACAGCCGCTTCTTCTTCACTTAAATTTTGAGCAGCTTTTACTTTAATCTTTTGTAAATCTTCTGTTGTTTTAACTAACGCCGATTTATAAAGTTCTACTTCGGCTTCAATATCTGTAACTGTTGATTTAACAACTGTTAATTCTGGTTCAATTAATTTAAATGCTTTTGCAATAGCAATTCCGTTTGATGCTGCAATACCTTTAATGTTCACAATGCTACCCCTTTCAATTATGAAATGCTTTTGTACCTAACTATTATAACAGATAAAACCCGTTACACAACACCGTTTTATTTTTTTAGGTCGTCTGAAACCCGTTACATATAGTGATTTTGTCGCAAATTAATGTTTTTTTGACATATTTTATATTTTTATTAAAATGAAGGTAAAATAATTTAATAACGCTTAAAAATATGTTTTTCAAAAAACAAAAAGTACTGGCGAGCCAGTACTATTGTTTGTTATTTGAAAAGGTATTATTCACCTAATCCTTGAGTTGTGATAGTTTCTGTTAATGCTGCGATAGCTGCTTCTGCATCGTCACCTTCAGCAGAAATAGTGATTTGTGCACCTTGTTGGATTCCTAAAGACATAACACCCATGATTGATTTTAAGTTAACTTTTTTATCACGGTAAGTTAATGAAATTTCTGATCCAAATTTGCTAGCTGTGTTTACTAATACTGTCGCTGGACGAGCATGTAATCCAGTTTCATCTGTAATTGTGAAAATCTTTTCCATCAATAATCGCTCCTCTTTGTGATAGTGATTTCAAGTTTATTTTATCTTGTCACTATCTAAAAATCAAGATATATGTTTACGAAATTATTTAATCTCTAAAATATCAGCTTTACCGTGTGTAACTGGACCTGTTACTTTTAATTCAATAACTTTTTCATTTAAGTTAGTGAAAACAACTGGTGTTACTAAAGATGGTACTTTAGGACGAACAGCGTCTAAATCTACTGATAATAATAAAGTCTCAGGTGTAACGATATCTCCTTCACCTACGTGAGCAGTAAATCCTTCACCTTTTAATGTTACAGTATCCATACCGAAGTGAATTAAAATTTCATGTCCTTCGTCAGATTGTAATGCAACTGCATGTTTTGTTGGGAATACGTTTAACACTTTCCCGGCAACTGGAGAATATACTTTTCCTTCAGTTGGTTCAATTGCAAATCCGTCTCCCATCATTTTTTGGCTAAATACTGGGTCTGGAACTTCAGTGATTGATAATAATGTTCCTGTGATTGGAGCAAAAACTCCTTTTTTAGGTTCTTCTTTCTTCTTTTTGAATAAATCGAAAATTCCCATGTTGCACCTCCTAATATCTTTCATATATATTATATTGTTTTTTTCCAACAAATATAGATATATTTCGATATTTTTTATAAAAATAACGCTAACATTAGTTAAAAAATGTTTTTTTTAAGGTCTTTTTGTCTTATTTTTACTTTTCTTTTGCCATAATTGCTTCAATTTGCGTTTTCAATTGATCAGAAGTTGTTCCGAAAATAGCCTGTAAATTATTTCCTGAAACAAACATTCCAGTGGCACCTAAAGCTTTGATTTTAGTCTCATCCACTTCGTCTATATCATGAACTGAAACACGTAAACGTGACATACAGGCATCTAATGTTTCAATATTACTAGCCCCACCTAATGCTTCTAAAATAGCCGCTGCTTTTTCACTTGAATTCGTTCCTTTAGCCGCTTGGTAATCAGCTTTACTCATCAGCTTATCTTCAGCTTCACCACGTCCTGGTGTTGGTAAATTGAAACGACGAATCGCAAAACGGAATAAGAAATAATAAATTGGAGCGTAGAAAATTCCGACAATGATAATACGAACCCAGTTCGTAAAATCATTACCAGGTAAAATTCCGTAAATTAATAAGTCAATTAATCCACCTGAAAATGTCATTCCGACATGAACATTAAATAAGTACATCAGCATGAATGATAATCCTGCTAGTACCGCATGAATTGCAAATAAAACAGGTGCTACAAATAAAAAGGTGAATTCAATCGGCTCTGTAATTCCTGTTAAAGCAGCCGTCAACCCAGCTGATAACAATAATCCACCAATCGCTTTTTTACGGGCTGGTGCTGCTTCTTGATACATCGCATAAGCAGCCGCTGGTAATCCAAAAATCATAAATGGATATTTTCCAGTCATGAATCGTCCTGCAAGTGTTGCACCTTGTGCCTGAACATTTTCAATCATCGCTTGATAGCCATATGTCGAATAATCAGCTAATTGCTGGAACCAAATTTGTTGGTCCCCCATTTTCATCACACCATCAATTGAAGTATAAATACCTCCTGCTTCTGTGTACCATAATGGGAAATAAAAAACATGATGTAGTCCAAACGGAATCAAGGCACGTTCTGCAATTCCATAAATCCAAATATAAAGAGGATTCGTTCCTTCTGCTGCCACAATTTTACCAAAGCTTGCAATTAGGTTTCCAATTGGAGGCCAAATAAAAGCCAAAATAACCCCTACAATAATCGCTACTACTGATGTAATAATGGGAACAAATCGTGCCCCAGCAAAGAAAGATAAGAAATCAGGAAACTTAACGGTATAAAATTTATTATATAAATATGCCGTTAATAACCCAATAAGCACTCCACCAAAAACAGAGGTCTGTAACGTTTCGATTCCTAATACATTTGCATATAACTGATCAGGTAATGTAACCGGCATAAATACCCCAATCACCACATTCATAATTAAGAATCCAACCGTCGCCGCTAAAGCAGCCACTCCTTTGTCTCCTGTTAATCCAGAGGCAACTCCAATTGCAAATAATAACGGCAAGTTATCAAAAACAATCTGTCCCGAACTTTTCATTACCATTGCGACCATCTGCCAAAATTCTGTACCTAAAAACGGTAAATAATCTAATAATGATTGCTGCATTGAGGCCCCTATTCCTAGTAGTAGACCTGCCGCTGGTAAAAGCGCAACCGGTACCATAAAGGCTTTACCAACGCGTTGTAATGTTTTCATTATAGAATAAACTCCTTTCTATGATTTAAACTCTTTGTAGTACACCAACTATACTCTCTCTTTCTAATTTTAGAAAAATTATACAAGTACTACTTGTTATATTGTAACCTAACAAGTAATGATTATGTAGATTACAAATTCATTATTTTTCTATTTTTTTACTTAATAAGAATAGATTATATTAAAATGGGAATTATTCAATTAAATATGACTTATAAAATAATAATTTTACAAAAAAAAAGACAAATCAGAAAATGATTTGTCCATTGAAATTTCATTATTAGTGTTGACGAGCTAATAATTGATTGGTAACCCATTCTAGATGATCACGGGCTTGACCTGCTGGCAAACTTTTAATTTCTTTTAAAGATTTCACTGTATATTTATGTGCTAACTCTTGAGCTTGTTTAACACCACCCAATTCATTAACGCGTTCAATAATACGTGAAACTACTTCATCTGTATAAGTTTCTGACGCTAATAACTCATTTAGCCTATCATCATTATGTTTTAAAGCATATAGTAACGGAAGCGTATAATACCCTTGACGAATATCATTTCCTAATGTTTTTCCAACGCGAGACGCGTCACCAACATAGTCCAAAATATCATCAATAATCTGGAATGCGTTTCCAATATGAAGCCCAATTTTTCCAAGCTTCTTACAGAATTTTTCGTCACATCCACTTTCATAAGCCCCAACGGATAAACTAACAGCTAATAAAGCAGATGTTTTAGCACCAATGACTTTTAAATACTTTTTAACCGAAGTATGAGATTTAAATCGGCCATCAAATTGATCAATTTCTCCCATACAAACACGAGAAACTGTTTTAGATAATTCTTTCATATGATGCAATTCATAATGCTCTGCTAAGATTTCAAAACATTTAGTAAAAATATAATCACCTGTGTAAACAGCATAATCTTTACCGTATTTTTGTTGTGTCGTTAACTGACCACGACGTTGTACCGAATCATCTATAATATCATCATGAACAAGTGTTGCCATATGCAACATTTCTAAAACAGCAGATAAGTGATAAAGATGCTTAATGTCCTTATCTCCAAATTCACCACCGATAATACATAATCCTGGACGAATTTTTTTACCTCCAGACTGAGCTAAATCTTTTAAAATCTCATTCATTTTTGATTGTTTAACGGTTAACTGTTGATTAATAATATGATTGACTTGTTCTAAATGTGCGACAATGTCTGGCTGATCCTTCCAGAATGATTTCATGTGTTATCACCTACATTTTTTGACTAACGATTGTATGTATTGCTTCTTGTTGAATTTGTTAGATACTACAATAACACTAAATGAGAAGAAAAACATAGCGAATACTACTATAGTATTCTCTATGTTTCTCTTTCAAATCATATTATTTAGTCAACGTATAAATACCATTTTTTAAGTAATGGAATACGTTTCATCATTTCGCGTAACCAAGGCCACACATAATAGTCTAATCCAAGTACCATACCTGAATTTCCGATTAACGCAAATCCACCTACTAAATACCATAACATCTCAGTTGGTGCCATTCCTGAAGCCCAAATCATACATCCCATTGCAATAGTACCAATAGCAGCGACCGGTGTGAATAAACCAATAATTAACATAATACCAAAGATGATTTCTCCGAAAATCATTCCACCTTGAACTAAGCTTGCAAGAGTAGTGAATTGTGTTCCATCTGGAGTATAGAAGAAGGCATCCATTGACCAATTAACCATATCTGAAACAAATCCTGGAACTGGTAATACTGCAATCCAGTTCATGAAATCATGAATTAAATTTGAAATTGTTGTAAAGATATCACCATTTGCAGCTACTTGATTTACAGTTTCAGTCACAACACCTGATGCTTGAGTGACAGCATCTGCTACAGCTCCTGATGCTTGAGTGACAACTTCCGTTACAACTCCTGATGCTGCTGTTACAGCCTCTGACACTGCTCCTGATGCAGCAGATAATGTATCTGCTTTTGGAGGTGAAGGTAATAAGAAAACATTATTAAAGTCATGAATAACTTTAGGTAATTTTGTTAAACCTTGTTGTAACCACATGAATCCGACAAAAATACGTAATGGGAATTTCCAGAATACTGGAGCTGAATTTGATAATAATCCACCTACCATTGAACGGTTATTTTTTGTATGGAAGAATTCATGCATTAAATAAGACCAAATTTTATTAAATCCTAAAACTTGAACAAAGTACACTAAGTTAATGAAGTGTTTTGAGAACATCGCGAAGAATCCAGATAAATTCATCCAGAATCCTGGCATTCCAACTTGAGCTACCCCATAACGAGAACCGATACATACCATTGAACCATGGAATGTTGGCTTGTATGATTTGTGCTCTCCACCTTTAATATCTACATAGATGTTATGTGCAACAACTGGCGCTGAATGCTCTGCATTTTCAACCATCTGTGGCACAGGACGTTCTTCTCCCTCAGGAATGTAGAAAATGTTATCTCCAACAACATAAACATCTTTATGATCTTTAGCCTGTAATTGAGCATTTGTCACAATACGTCCGCGTCCTGCTTTTTCTACTTGAGCAGAATCAACAATATCTGATCCTTCAATTCCTGCTGCCCAAATAACAGTACGTGTATTGATAACCATTTCACCTTTGTTTAAGACAACACTGTCCGCTTTAATTTCACTTACAGCAGAGTTCATCACTAATTGATTTCCTAATTTTTCTAAACGACGCTCCGCTTTTTTAACTAATTTATCTGGATACATTGGTAACACTTTTGGAGCAAAGTCTACGATATATAAAGACACTTCTTCTTTATCGATATGGAATGAACGGCATAATTCATCTTTCCATTCTCCAAGTTCCCCAGCCATTTCAACTCCTGTGAAACCAGCTCCAACGGTTACGAATGTTAATAATTCTTTACGTTTTTCTTTATCGCATGTTAGCGCTGCTTGACGGAACATATTTAAAATGTGTTCACGTAAGTTGACAGCATCTGTATATGACCATAATTGGTGAGCATTTTCTGAACCTGGAATTCCAAAGAATGTTGGTTTACATCCTGTTCCCATTACTAAATAATCATAGTCATATTTTGTTGAATTTGAAGTTAAAACTTTTTGTTCAAAATCAATTGATGTAATTTCATCTAAAACAACATCCACTTTACGACCAGCAAAAATCTTTTTTAAATCCATACGGATTGATTCTTCATCCACACGACCAGCAGCAACTTCATGTAACTCTGTTAACATTGTGTGATAAGATTGCTTGTCAATTAATGTAATGCTTACATCTTGATCTTTTTTGAATTTTTTTGCTAATTTTTTTGCGGTAAGTACACCTGCGTATCCTCCACCAAGGACAACAATCTTTTTCATGATACTCCTCCTAAAATCTTTCATGTTTTATTTTCCTACGTTAATACTCCTTAACATAAAAAAGCTAACTCTATTAACACCACTTGATTAGTAGATGTATCTAACCTTTACCTATAAAAAATCCATTCATTTGTAATAGCATCAAATTAGATAAAAGTTAAATATAAGAGTTATTTGTAAAAACATGTCGTAATTTACCCACCTTAATTTTATCACATTTTTTCACAAATTCAACCTTTTTATGTAGATGCAATCCCTTCAAAATTCCTACCTTCCCTCTTTATAACTATATCATTTATAAATTTTTTTTATACATATTCGACAACAATTACATCTTTTTCCTATATAATAGTCTTTCAACCTATGTTAGAATAACACTAACTATACTAAAGATAAGACCATAATTTATTTAAAGTTATAGGGAGGGGTATTTTTATGAATTATAAAGTCGTATCTCTGACAATTATTTCTGCGTTTAGTCTATTAACAGCCTGTAGTGCTAATGAAGTTAACTCTAAAGAGCCACTATTACTAAGTGATAACAATTTAGTTCAATTAAGTGATATAGATGCCCGTGAACAGCTTACTGTTTTAAAAGATGGTCTATACTTCGCTGAAGATTCAACTTATTCAGAAGATGGATGGAAAAACACGGTAACCTTAGAGATTAAAGACGGCATCATCACCACCATTGAATTTAACTCAATTAATGAAACTGCAACTGAAGATAAACGCACTCTGTCACAAACAGATGAGTATCTTATGTCTGATGCAGATACTGAATCCTTAAAGTGGCACGAACAAATCGAAAAATTAGAATCATATATTATTAATAATCAAGATACTTCTGCTATCCAAACAACAGAAGATGGAAAAACTGATACTATTTCTGGTGTGACAATCTCAGTCACTCCATTTTTACAACTTATGAATACGGCTCTTGCAGACGGTCCAATTGAAAAAGGAAACTACCAAGATGGACATTATTATGCAGAGCAGGAAACATTTACAGATGGATATAAATATAATATTAACCTTATTGTTGAAAATGGCTACATTGTTGCAGCCCATTGGGATGCCATTAAAGAAGATGACAACTTAACAGGTGGACATTCAACAGAGGAAATTCAAAATTGGAATCACCAAGCTCAACTTTTGGAATCTTATCTTATTAACATCCAAGATCCAACCCTAATTACTTATAACGAAGATAATAAAACTGATGCTATCTCTGGCGTTACAATTGAAGTGAATCAATTTATTGAATTAGTCATTCAAGCCTTAGCAAGCGGACCAACAATCGATTAAAAAAAACGACAAGATTTCACAAAGTGAACATCTTGTCGTTTTTTTATGCTCTATATTGTGGTATCCTATTAAAGGACAATTATTGGAGGTTACATACTATGAAATATTTGAAATCCTTAATGCTAGTAGCCGTTTTACTCACAACAGGTTGCCAAGCAAAAGAACAAGTAGAAACACCTAACCAGAATCTAGGAACTGAACAAAAAAACTACGAACCTGTCTCGCAAAATAAATACTTACTAGGAACCATCGTTACGATTACCTTATACGATAATCCTGAACAAGAAATCTTTGATGAAATTTTCAATGCGATTGAGCAAATTGAAAAAGAAATGACCATTAATAATGCTACAACGAGTGAAGTAATCAGTATCAATCAACAAGCAGGAGTCGACTACGTTCCTGTTTCAAAACAAACATTCGATGTCATTAAAGCGGGAGTTTACTATTCGCAACTTGGAAATGGTAGCTTTGATATCACAGTCGGCCCTCTCGTTAAACTATGGGAAATTGGATTTGAAGATGCTCATGTTCCAAATAGTGATGAAATTGCACAAAGCTTAACTCATATCGATTATCATAAAGTGCTACTTGATGAAGAAAATTATGCTGTTAAACTAGAAGATAAAGGAATGCAACTCGACTTAGGTGGCATTGCAAAAGGATATGCAGCTGATGTCGCAGCCCAAATTCTAAAAGAACACGGAAATAAACAAGCCATCATCAATTTAGGTGGAAATGTCTATGCCTATGGTGAAAAAGCAAATGGAGACTCTTTTAGAATTGGAGTTCAAAATCCATTCTCTCCACGTGGTGACTACTTAGGAATTTTAAGTGTCAAAGATAAAACCGTTGTGACATCTGGAACATACGAACGCTACTTCCAACAAGATGGAAAGATTTATCACCACATCCTTGATCCTAAAACAGGCTATCCTGTAGAAAACAATCTAAAGTCAGTTACAATCGTCACAAAAAGTTCAATGTCTGCCGATGCTTTGTCAACTATGTCATTTGTACTAGGACTCGATGAAGGAATGAAGCTAATCGAATCTTTATCTGATGTGGAAGCCTTATTTATTACAGATGATCAAAAACTTTATGCCTCTTCAGGATTCTTAGCTAACTTTGAACTAACTGATACTAGTTTTGTTATCGAAACACTGAAATAATCATCCTATAAGGACTTTTTATCTCGTATAAAAGTCCTTTTTTTCATCCTTTTCTTTGCTAACTTGGGCATGTGCCATAACCATTTAAGCTCTAGGTAATATACTATATTGTAATTGAATTACAAAATGAAAGGATGTTATGATTTTTATGAATGGATATAATAGATGCTGTGGAATGATGTCTCCAATGAGAAAAGAATACCTTCAACCTCAAATGATGTATGCAATGCCTGCAACTCAACAAATGCCTGTTAAAACTGAAATGGTAAAAGTTCCAGAAACAAAAGAAACAAAATGTGAAACAAAAGTCCCTGTGATGCCTCAACCTCAAATGATGTGCCCAGCTCCAGTAATGCCTCAACCTCAAATGTGCCAAACACAAATGCAATGTTGCCCAATGCCTGTACATTATGAAACTTGCTGCCAAGTCATTGAACCAACTGTTTGCTGTATGCCAGAAGTACACCATCATCACCGTGTAGAACATGTGGTACCAGTCGTTGTTAAAACAGTTCATCACCATCACAATCACCATGATTATGTCATCTGTAAAGAAGAAGGAATGGAATGTCATCAATATGATCATGGTCTAAGAAATGAAGACTGGTGTGCCCTTGCCATGCAACCACAATGCCCTCAACAACCAAAACGCCCATTGTGCTAATCATTAAAATAAAATAAAAAAAAGAACGGTTTATCTCAAGCCGTTCTTTTTATCGTTGTAATAAAACTTTTTTAATAATAGACTTAAAGTACGTGACTTCCTTTTTCAATCGAAAAACGAATTAAATCAGATTCACTCCCCTTTTTAATCTCATATGACCTTAAAACTTTCCCCTCAAAGTGAAACACCCCAATAAAACGTTCACCGCGTAATACATACGATAAAAAGACTTGATCACTTTCCCAAATATTTAACGATAACAACTGCTTTTCATCAATCCAACTCAAATCTCCTTCATTACACTCAATCAAATCCCCTTCAAAATCAATTGCCTTATATAGATACATCAATTCTTCCTCTCCATCAAAACTAGGAAAATAACAAACCCCTAGTAGCTCTGGATTCTTGATGATTAGCCCTGATTCCTCTAACACCTCTCGTCGTATCCCCTCGTATGCCGTTTCGCCTTCTTCTATCTTTCCGCCTAATCCATTCCACTTCCCTTCATGAAAATCATTTTCTTTCTTATTTCGGTACATCATTAAAACCTTTTTCTCATGAATTATATAACATAATGTTGTTTCTACCATTCTAATCAACCTCTTAATAATAAAAAAAGGAGGGAAATCCCTCCTTTAAAAAGTGTGTGTATGTATAGGTAAATTATTTAACTTCGTGAATGTGCATTAAGTTAGTGTTACCTTCACCAGCTGGTAATCCAGCAGTAACAACAGCAGTTTCTCCTGCTTCTAATCCAGCAACTTCTGTAGCTACAGTAGCAGCTGTTTTTAATAATTCATCAGTGTTAGCTGTTTCAGCAACAACAACTGGTTGAACTCCCCAGTATAATGCTAATGAAGTAGCTGTTTTTTCACATGAAGTAGCAGCGATTACTGGTGCAGATGGACGGTATTTAGAGATAGCACGAGCAGTAGCTCCTGATTGAGTGCAAGCGATAACTGCTTGAGCTCCTAAATCTTCTACAGTATCAGCAACAGCTAATCCCATAGCAGATGCTACGTCACGGCTTGAAGAAGCCATAGCGCGAGCGATGATTTCTTGGTGATCTAAAGCTTGCTCAGTACGACGAGCGATACGAGCCATTGTTTCAACAGCTTCTAATGGATATTGTCCAGCAGCAGATTCTCCTGATAACATGATTGCATCAGTTCCATCGAAGATTGCATTAGCAACGTCAGATACTTCTGCACGAGTTGGACGAGGATTTTTTTGCATAGACTCTAACATTTGAGTTGCAGTGATAACGATTTTTCCAGCAGCATTACATTTAGCAATGATTTCTTTTTGGATTAATGGTACATCTTCAGCAGGTACTTCTACCCCTAAATCTCCACGAGCAACCATGATTCCGTCAACAACTTCAAGGATTGAATCCATGTTGTCAACACCTTCTTGGTTTTCGATTTTAGCGATGATTTGTGTATGTGTATTTCCTTGCTCAGCAAAGATTTCACGGATAGCTAATACGTCTTCTGCACGACGAACGAATGATGCAGCGATGTAATCCACTTGCATTTCACATCCGAAGATCATATCTGCGCGATCTTTTTCAGAGATGAATTCCATGTTTAATTTAGCACCTGGTACGTTGATTCCACGACGGTCTTTAACGAATGCAGAGTTTTTAACTGTACATACGATTTCTTGGTTAGCAGTATCTAATTCAGTTACTGTTAATTCAACATATCCATCGTCAACTAAGATTGTTCCACCAACAACTACGTCGTTGATTAATCCTGGGTAAGTGATAGAGAATTTTTCAGCTGTTCCTAATACTTCGTTCATAGCAACGCGTACAGTTTGACCAGCAACTAATTCAACTCCACCGTTTTCGAATAAGTGAGTACGGATTTCAGGTCCTTTAGTATCTAATAAGATAGCTACATGAGTTCCTTTTTCTTTATTGATTTCACGGATTAAATCCATACGATTTTTTTGCTCTGCATGATCACCGTGAGAGAAGTTACAACGGATACAGTTCATTCCTGCATCAACTAATTTTGATAACATCTCTTTTGGTTCTGATTTAGGACCAATTGTACAAATCATTTTAGTGTTTTTGAAAGATTGTTTCATTTCCTAGTTCGCTCCTTTGGGTATATTCAATAATCTTATGCCTATTTCAGTTGAAATAATTAAGATAATTGTTTAGCTAAATTGAACATTGTTTCATCGAATACACGTGGTAAATCAAGTGCTTCTAAGATATCAAAGTGAGTTAACTTGTTGTCACGAATTCCAACACAGCGTCCTCCTTCACCTGCGATTAATAAATCAACCGCATAAGCACCCATACGGCTTGCTAACACGCGATCAAATGCTGTTGGAGCCCCACCACGTTGAGTGTGTCCAAGAACAGTTGCACGAGTTTCAACACCAGTACGTTTTTCAATTTCTTTAGCTAATTCATGTGCATCTGTCATTAACTCAGCTAAAGTCACGATGTAATGTTTCTTTTGACGTTTTTTACCTTCTTCGATTTGGGCTACGATTTCATCCATGTTGATTCCTTTTTCAGGAACGATTAACTCTTCAGCTCCAGATGCAATAGCACCCCAAACTGTTAAGTCACCACAGTGACGTCCCATGATTTCAACAACGCTACAACGAGCGTGTGAAGCTGACGTATCACGTAAGCGATCAATGGCATCGATAACTGTGTTTAATGCAGTATCAAATCCAATTGTGAAATCACTGCTTACGATATCGTTATCAATTGTACCTGGTAATGCGATACAGTTGATTCCCATCTCTGTTAATTTTTTTGCTCCCATGTAAGAACCATCGCCACCGATAACAACAACTGCTTCGATACCATGTTTCTTTAATTGTTCTACACCTAGTTCACGAACTTCGATGTTTTTGAACTCTGGAAGACGTGCTGAACCTAAGAAAGTTCCACCACGGTTAATGATTCCACCAACCTCTGTATTCGTTAGAGGTTTAATATCACCTTTAACTAATCCAGCATATCCGTTGTAAATACCGAAAACTTCGATATTATTAGCGATTGCTGCGCGCACAACGGCACGAATGGCTGCATTCATACCCGGTGCATCTCCACCACTAGTAAGCACACCAATTCTTTTTACCATAGTGTTTCACCTCACACTAGAATTTTGATCATCATCCACTTAATGAAGATTATTCCTCCCATATTATATCAGTATTTTGTCTATTTATAAATCATTTCCGACCTGAAACTGTCATGAAATCGCTATTATTTTACTGAGATTAATATTTTTTTCACTATTTCTTATTGAAACACGTCCATTAATAACCACAATTTTCCCTAATAACGCTTTATATTCTGATTTATAAACATCAGAAAAAATAGTGACAGACACTGTTCCATTTTCATCAGAAATATCCATAAATGCCATCAGCTTTCCTTTTTTATCTCTAATTTCTCTAAATTTTTCCACAAATCCGACACACGTAATAGTTGAAACATTTAGGTGAATCAAATCACTCGGGAAATACCAACCCTTCTCCTTTGCCTGATCTCTCATTAAATGAATCGGATGAGAATTCAAATAAAAACCAAGCAATTCTTTTTCCCGCTTCATCTTCTCAGCTGATGACAACGTCTCCTTCATCATCATAATCTCAAAATCAGTCTCAAACAACCCGCCATCATATTTCGAAAAATCTAAGATCGCAGTTAAATTATGATGTAGAGTTGTCCGGTTATACCCAAACTCATCCATTGCTCCCACATCAATTAACCCCTCATAGGCACGTTGATTTAAAAAACTTCTTGTACGACTCACAAAATCATAAAAACTCTTATACAATCCCCGTTCACGCTCCGCCACAATTTGCCGAGCTAAATTCATCCCGATATGTTTAATCGGTAATAAACTAAATCGAATATTTTCATTTTCAATCTGATACATTAAACCACTACTATTAATTGACGGCGGTAACACTAAAATATCTAACTGTTTCGCCTCTTTTACATACTGTGCCGTATTACTTTCACTACCAATCACATTTGAAAGAGCCACCGTCATAAAATAACTTGGATAATGTCTCTTCAAATAAGCCATCTGATAAGCAATCATACTATACGCCACTGCGTGGCTTCGATTAAATCCATAATTTGCAAACTTCAAAATTAACTCATACAACTGGGTGGCAATCTCTTGGTGATAACCACGTTCTATTGCTTTCTCAACAAACGTCTTCTGTTCTCTCTCTAAAATTTCCTTCTTCTTTTTCGACACGGCACGTCTTAAAACATCAGCTTCTCCTAAAGAATAGCCTGATACCACATTCGCAATCTGCATAATCTGCTCTTGATAAACAATAATGCCATACGTTTTAGATAAGATATACTGTAAACTTGGATGATAGTATTCAATCGGCTGTTCATGATGCTTCCTTGCTGCAAATAACGGAATTCCTTCCATCGGTCCTGGTCGAAACAGGGCATTACAAGCAATAATATCCTCCAAACAATTAGGTCGAACCGCTCTTAACACCTGCCGCATTCCTTCTGATTCTAACTGGAAGACCCCCGTCGTTTGTCCCTGTGAAATCATTTCATATGTCTTTAAATCATCATATGGAATTTTATTAATATCAAACTCAGGTGCGACACTACTTTTAATTAAAGTCGTGATTTGTTGTAACATATTTAAATTTTTTAAACCTAAGAAATCCATCTTTAATAAACCAATCATCTCTAAATCTTCAGCTTCATACTGAGAGACATAAATGCCTGTTGGACCCTCCATAATCGCTGTATAATCTGTTAAATCATGATCGCTAATAATAACACCCGCTGCATGAATCGACGTATGACGTGGCAATCCCTCAATTTTTTCAGCCTCTTTATAAATAGCTTCAAGCTTTGGATAAGTGGAGAAAAAATCTCGTAATCCTTTTGTTTGCTCATAAATTTCTTTCAACGTACTTCCTGAATAAATAAAGCTCGCCACTTTATTAATTAAAGTCGTTTCCACCTGATGAACACGTGCTAAATCACGCCAGGCAGATCTAGACTGGAAAGTTCCAAACGTTGCAATCTGAACAACACAGTGACTCCCATACTTATTCTGTACATATTGAATCACTTCATCCCGTCGATTATCCTGAAAATCAATATCAATATCTGGCATTGTAATTCGTTCAGGATTTAAAAATCGCTCGAATAACAACTCATACTTGATCGGATCGACATTCGTAATACCTAAAACATACGCCACCAATGATCCCGCTGCTGAGCCACGACCAGGACCTACATAAATATCATGACTTTTCGCATAACGCACAAAATCCCAGACAATCAAGAAATAATCCGAAAATCCCATCTTATGAATGACCGATAACTCATACTTCAATCGATTAGCATACTCTAAATGGCCATAGCGTTTCTCAAGTCCCTTAAAACAAAGTGCCTCTAAATAAGAATCAGAAGATACCCCCTCAGGCGTTTGATACTTCGGCAATAACGATTGATGTAGTGGAATTTCTACCTCACAATCATTTGCAATCTGCTCAGTTTGCATCAAAGCGTTTGGTACATCTGCAAACAACTCTTTCATTTGACACTCACTCTTAAAATAACGCTCGTAATCAACAAGTGGCAACTCTTCTACCGATTGATTCTGCTTAATCGCCTGTAACAACGTTAACGTCTTGGCATCCTCTTTTTTCAAATACCTGACATCGTTGAGTGCCACAATCGGACGATTAACATTACTTGCAAAAGAAATCAAATGCTTTGACAACTCATATGTTCGTTGATTAACGCGCATCAGCCCGATATACAAATGCGGAATAGACTTCAAATATGACTCATAATATTGAAGCAAACGCTCCTCTTTGTATTCCTCAATTCCACTACAAAGCATCCCGTGCTCACCGCTTGTAATCACGACTAAATCCTGAACAAAGGGCAACACTTGCTCATAAAGAACAACACCTTCTTGCTTCGCAATAAAAGAGGCAATTTTTAAAAGCCCTTGGTACCCGCACTGATTACGCGCCAATATTACCCATTCATCAATAAATGAATCTCCCTGAACGTTAACACTCATTCCGATCAGCGGCTTAACATTCACACGCCGACAAGCATTATAAAACTTAATCGCACTATGCATGGTCCCCTCTTCAACTAAAGCTAAACAACTCATTTGATTTTCAAGTGCTAAATCAACAAGTTCTTTAATCTTAATTGAACTACTTAACAGTGAATAGGCTGACCGCACTTGCAAATGTACAAAACTCATACCGATCCCTACCTTTTCTCAAACCCAAACATACGTTTGAACTCATTCTAACATAGAAAAAGACCACTGGCAATTGTCAATAGTCTTTCCAAACATTTACTTTTTATACATTAAAATAGGATATACATGCCTCATCTAACGCTTTAATCACTGCATCACACTGTGACCATTCATAAATCATCGCACCAGATGCTTTAGGATGTCCTCCACCCTCAAAATTTTGAGCAACCGTATTAATAACCGGTCCATTTGAACGAATATTCACTCGAATCTTTCCATCCTCATTCTCAAAGAAGCAAACCCATACATGAATCCCTTCAATATTTGCCAACACGTTCACTAATGCGGAACGAGTTCCAGTTGTTAAACCAAATGATTCCTGCTCATCTTTTGTCATTGTAAAATAAGCAACGCCTTGTTCACTAACGTTAAAGTGACTTAACACAAACCCTTGTGCCTGAATAATATTTAAAGGACGCTTATACAGCTGATCATGAATTTGATTACGATTAATCCCACAATCATATAAAAAGGCTGCACACTCAAGAGTTGATGTTGTTGTATTATCATATAAGAAACGACCACTATCCGCAATAATTCCAGTATATAAACGCTCCGCTGAAATAAGTGGCATCGTTAATTGATACTGCTCCTGATTAGCTTTAAATAAATGCACAATAATTTCTGATGTAGCGGTTGCCGACGTATCTACATAATTTAAATCCGCATAATCTTCAACAACAGGATGATGATCAATTTTTATCATAAAGGCACCCGTTTTATAACGTGTATCATCAATACGTGGAGAATTCGCCGTATCTAAAACAATCACCAATGCCCCTTCATACTCCTCATCCTTTACCTCATCCATCTCTCCCATCCACTGTAACGATGGTTCTGTAAAGCCAAGCATCTTTACCACCTTATTTGGATAAGTTGACTTAATTAACGTTGCTAACCCAATTTGTGATCCTAACGCATCTGGATCTGGGCTTACATGACGATGAATCATAATCTTATCGTACTTCACAATTTCACTCCAAATTTGCTGCAACATAATTTCACCTCTTAAAGAATTTATTATTTAAATTATATCATAATGTTGTAAAATTCGACTGAAATTAGTCTGATATAAAAAAAGAGATTCTATCACTAGAATCTCTTTTTTTTCATTTACTATTTAACAAATGCGTAAGTATCTTTTGCAATCATTAACTCTTCATTTGTTGGAATAGCGAATACTTTAATTTTTGAATCTGCTGTTGAAATTAAAGCTTCTTCTCCCATGACATTATTAGCAGCTTCATCTAATGTAATTCCTAAAGCTCCTAAACGTTCAACAACTGCTTTACGAACTGGAATAGAGTTTTCACCGATACCAGCTGTAAAGACAATCGCATCAACTCCACCTAAATATACAAAGTAAGAACCGATGTAGTCACAGATACGTTTAACATATAAGTTAAACGCAATAATTCCACGCTCATTACCTTCAGATACTAATTTTAAGATATCACGCATATCTGAAGATGCTCCAGATACTCCGTATAATCCTGACTCTTTATTTAATGCATTAACCGCTTGGTCAATTGTTAAATTTTCTTTTTCCATAATGAATGGTAAAATCGCTGGATCAATATCTCCAGAACGAGTTCCCATCATGATTCCCGCAAGTGGAGTGAATCCCATTGTTGTATCAACAGATTGTCCACCTTTAACAGCTGCTAAAGACCCACCGTTTCCGATATGAACTGTGATAATTTTAGTTTCAGCTAATGGTTTTTCTAATAACTCAGCGCAACGCTCTGCAACGAATTGATGAGATGTTCCGTGGAATCCGTATTTACGAATTGCATAGTCTTGATACCACTCGTATTTTACTGGATATAAATAAGCATCTTTATCCATTGTTTGATGGAATGCTGTATCAAATACTGCAACTGAAACAGCATGTGGTAATTCTTTCATAAATGCTTTAATTCCTAATGCATTTGCTGGGTTGTGAAGAGGTGCTAATTCTGATAAAGCTTCGATATCAGCTAACACTTCAGGTGTCACAACGACTGAGTGACCGAATTTTTCTCCACCGTGAACTACGCGGTGTCCAACTCCACTAATTTCATCGTAAGATGCTACGATATTATGTTCAAGTAACGCTTCTAATAATAATTGAACCGCTACGCTATGATCTTTAATTGGTAATACTTTTTCAACTTTTTCATCTTCAAATTTAATACTGAAGATTGCATCCTCAAATCCAATACGCTCAACTAAACCTTTTGTAATAACGGTTTGTGCAGGCATCTCTAATAATTGAAATTTTAATGATGAACTTCCGGCATTTACTGATAAAATTTTAGTCATGACTATTCCCTCCACTTTTACTTATTAAGTTTGATCCAATTATCAATACGATTTAAAGTTTGACCAAATTTTTCTCTATCATTAAAGCTTGGTAATTGGGCTACTAACACTTCTTTAATCGGTTGAATTGCTTCACCGTTTTTTTGAATGATAAATAAACTCTTACCTAACTCATGACTTTTAAACATTGATGATGGCAATTGTAATAATGCCTGAATATTGGCCTGTGATGTCAGCATCTGATGAAACTCAGTTGAACCTTTTTGACTAAATAAATCATTTGGAATGACATAAAAAGCATAACCACCTGGTTTTAAATACTTGAGATGATTTTCAATTAATAAATAAGGTAAATACGTTACCTGCTTACTCACTAATGATAACTCCAAGTCAACTAACTCTGATGAGTCTACTACTTCTCCAGTCGGTAAATCTCCAACAATTAAATCTAGTGGCTCAACTAACATCGGCTTTAATGAACTTTGTTGATAGAACTGAACCGCATGCTCTTGCATATCAGAAAGCGTGTATGCAATTTGTAACAAATCTTTATCAACATCTACTCCATAAATCGCCTGAGGCTCCACATCAATCTGATTTAAAATGGCTGTTAAAAAGTTTCCTGTTCCCACTGTTAAATCAGCGACAGTCATCTCTTTAGCACTTGGAATAAATTTTGAAATTAAATAAGACACCATTAAGGCAATCGAATCTGGAGTCATTACCGCGTTCGTTACACGCTCGGCTTTTAATCCTTTCAAAATAGCTAACTGAAGAGCTTTTCTTATTTCCTCTTGAGTAAACTCTAATTCCTCTAAATCAGAATACTGCTTCTCTAATGCCTGTCTAATTTCCTCGTTAACTGATTGACTTACATCTTGTGACATAATATTTCCACAAGATTCACACATGGCTTGTAAATAATTCATTTTCAACTCGGAACTGATGATCATCGACGTTTCATCGACAAGATCAAATAGTTGTTCAATTACTTCAGGTCTTGGCACTAAACATCACCTCTTCATGATATACAAATTGATTTTACTACAACTTTTATTGAATGTCACTCACTAAACCAAAAAATGTTATAACGTTTACTTTTTTACTTGAACATTATAAAAAGCTTCACAACCTTACCTAGCTCTATCATTTTTTTCATCCCCCTTAATTCATCTAGATGTTTTAACAAAAAAAAACGAGTAAATGATTTACTCGCCTTTTTTTGAATCTTTATCAAATTCGTTCATAATACTATTGACTGTTTTAGGTACTTGTTCAAGAAGACGTTCATATAAATGTGTACGTTCCTCAAGATGTTTGATTTCAACACCTTGTTGATTTACCACTAAAAAGGCAATAGGCGTAATTGAAACTCCTCCACCACTACCTCCACCAAATGGAGGATTTTGATCAGAATTTGTATTCGTAGTGGATTCAAATTCACTACCTCCTGCTGCGAATCCAAATGCAACTTTAGAAATTGGAATAATCGTGTCTCCGCTCTCTGTGTTAACAGGATTTCCAACAATCGTATCTACATCAACCATTTGTTTTATATTTTCCATTGAAATTTTCATTAAATTATGAATTGGATGCTCACCCATACTATAAATCCTCCTCTTTACGAATTAGTTTTAAAATTGTCATTAAATCTCTAAAAGACGTTAATAAGACAACTATAATATCGACTAATTTAAATGAGACTATGCACGTAAAATCAACAAAAATACGATTTCCACTAAATTGGCTCAAAACATCAAAGTGATAGTGGTCAACTTTCTTGACATAACGACTAATAAATCCATAAACATTAGCTTGCATGGCCCAAAGACTACCGAGTAAGCACCCATTTAACATCGGATCATCTACACTAAAATGAATCACTGAATCCAACTGATGCACCCTAATCTTTTTCGTAAAGCGCACAAGCACTCGTTTACCCGTTTTAAATAACAATTTAAACTTCCTAATCATCTGCCTTAATTTTGGGCGACTCACTTTTTCCTGCGTTTTTTCAACTCGCTTCTTTTTCTTAACTCGTTTCACCTTTATCTTGGGCTTCTCATCTAACTCCATGGAATCTTCAATGACTTTCTGTTCAACCGTTTTCGTTTTAACAACGACTTCTTCCTTTTTCACTGTAACCTCATCTTTCATTTTATCAGCTGATAGCTCAGCGTTTTTCTCTAGCTCTTTCATCATCGGATTTAAATCCATCTTATATTTAAAAAACAAATATTTCACTTGTACAAAACGAGACTCATCTTGAAAAACAACTCGAATCTTAATCTTTACAAAAATAAATAAGATAAATAGACACAGTAAAAATAACAAAAAATAACCAATCCATCTCATTACAGTAGTCCCCTTAATCTCAATCTTTACTCTTATTATGTAAAAAATATTCATTCCTTATTCTTTCAAGACAAAAAAAATCTGCCGCCATTAGCGACAGACCCCCTCTACTCCACAATATTTAACTGATACGCTTTAAACCAAACATGAAATTGATACAAATAAGCAATAAGCTGCGGCTGTGTCATCAGTTGTCCAAACCAAGGTCTTGTAATAATCTCATCATCTGAATTAGCTAAAGCCCATAACTTATTCTCGTCAAAAATCTCATGCAAAATAGACGTTTCATCACTCAACGCTTCTCTTAACAAAGCTTGGACAATCGCTGTGTAATGAGGATTATGTGTTTTTGGATACGGGTTTTTTTTTCGATACAACACTTCATTTGGTAAAATTCCTTCCATCGCTTTTCTTAACAAGCCTTTTTCTTCATTCCCATAGAACTTCATATCCCAAGGCACATTATAAAGATATTCCATAATTCGATGATCCGCAAATGGCACACGAACTTCAAGACTCGCTCCCATACTCATACGATCTTTACGATCAAGCAATGTCGTCATAAACCATTTAATATTTAAATAAGTCAATTGTCGTTTCTCATTATTCAAAGCACTATCGCCTTCTACAATATCTGCCTGTGCAATGGACTCATTAAAACGATCTGTTGCATAACCGACTAAATTCAATTTTTCTTGCCACTCTGGTTTTAACAACGTATTACGAATTGCTAAATCACGAAGCCATGGAAACATCCCATTCATTGGTTCACGATAAAACCAAGGATATCCTCCAAAAATTTCATCGGCACATTCACCTGACAAACCAACCGTAAAATCTTTTTTAATCTCTTTACAAAACCAATGTAACGATGAATCTACATCCGCCATCCCTGGCATATCACGTAATAAAACAGCATCTTTTAAAGCATCCGCTAAATCTTGATTTGTAATGACACAATAATGGTGATTCGTATGAAAACGATCAGACATCAACTTAATAAAATCATTATCTTCAGATACCGTAAAAGCCGTTTTTTGAAAATACTTTCTATTATCTTCATAATCAATTGAAAAGGTATGAAGATTTTTCATCTCATTTGCTGCAATAGCTGTAATGATTGAAGAATCAAGTCCTCCTGATAAAAAGGTACAAAGTGGCACATCAGAAACCAGTTGTCGTTTAATTGCATCTACTAAAATTTCACGTGTTTTTTCAACAGTTGTTTCAAAATCATCTGTATGTTCTTTTGCGACTAAATCCCAGTATTTCGTAATTTTAATACCCCCTGATTTAACCACCATATAATGACCTGGTTTTAACTCTTTGATCCCTTTAAATAATCCGTTTCCTGGCGTATGAGAAGGCCCAACACCTAATAACTCTTGAAATCCTTCAATGGTCACTTCATTTTTTTGCGTATAGTGTAAAATTTGCTTTTGCTCAGACGCTACAATAATTCCATCTGGTAACAAAGAATAATAAAGCGGCTTAACACCAGCACGGTCTCTCGCCACATATAATGTTTGCTCTTTAGAATTCCATACGGCAAAAGCATAAATCCCATTTAGCTTTTCAACTACTTTTTCGCCAAAGCAGACATACGCCTTTAACAAAACCTCAGTATCTGAATGTCCTTTAAAAGTATAGCCTAAAGCTTTTAACTCCTCGCGAATCTCTTCGGTATTATATAACTCACCGTTATAAACCATCGTATAATGATGAAATGACATCGGCTGTTTCCCTTGCTCAATATCAACGACCGATAAGCGACGATGCCCTAAAAAGACATGTTTCCCATAAAACATCCCCCCTTCATCTGGCCCTCGATGAAAAACAGCTTGTACACAACTCATGTCATAAGGTGTTTTCATCTCAATTTGTTTATAATTTACTACCCCAAATAATCCACACATATCATAACCACCTCTTCTAAATTCTCCTTTTTTGGAATTAAATGGAAATTATTGTTCACGACATATACTATGTCAAAACTCCTCATCTTGAAACAAATTTTCTTATCTGATAACATAAATTTATCGAATACAGAAAGGACGTCTTCCATGAAAAAACTCATGATCAAATTCATACAATTTTATCAAAAATACATCTCCCCACTTTCTCCCCCCAACTGCCGATACTATCCTACCTGTTCTCACTACGCCATCGAAGCCATCGAAAAACACGGTGTCCTAAAAGGAGGCTACCTAGCCTTTAAACGCATTTTACGTTGTAATCCTTGGGGAAGCCTTGGTTACGATCCTGTTCCAGAAAAAAAATCATGTCACTGTCATAAGCATCAAAAATAAAACAAAAAAACTTTAACATAGCACATCAAATCCTTTTTAAAATCAAAACGCTGTGAATCATTATCTTTACTCATTGACACCCTAAAATCCGCTTGCTATAATGTGAAACGATATGAACTAATAAACAATCTTTTATGGGGGCTTAACATGGATCTAATCACATTCTTTGAATATATCGGACTCTTCGTATTTGCCGCATCCGGTGCGATGTGTGCTATCGAAAAAAAAATGGACTTCTTTGGAATCCTAACACTTGCAACCGTCACAGCTATCGGTGGAGGAGTTATACGTGATGTTGTAACAGATATCGGAGTACCTGTGTTCTTTTCAAAATACGAATACATGCTAACCATTCTCATCTCAACCATTCTTGTTATCTGCTTACGAGGACGTATCAAATGGCAGACCTCTTTTCTCATTCTAGATGCCATCGGATTATCCGTTTTTACTATTGCAGCCGGAATGAAAGCCATCGATCTCAACTATAACTTCATGACCTTCCTCTTCGTATCAGTTATTACAGCTGTTGGTGGTGGTGTGATTCGTGACATCTTAGCACAAGAAGTCCCAAGTATTTTAAAACATGAAATTTATGCCGTTGCATCCTTAATTGGGGCCATCTGCTTTTGGTTCTTACACCCTTATCTCGGTATAATGATTAGTGCTTACTTATGTCTTTCAATCATCTTTATCATTCGTTTAGTCACAATCCATTATCAAATGCATCTTCCTTACATCGAAGAAGGTAAAATATACTTAAAGAAAACCCAAGCATCTTAATGCTTGGGTTTTTCTTTTCATCAAAAACAAGGTATAATGAAAGATATAAATTTTATAGAAACCGTGGTGAGACACATTGAATCTAATGACAATTGAGAATATAAGTAAAAGCTACTCAGTCAAAACATTAATCGATAACATTTCATTTGGAATTAGTGAAGGGGAAAAAATCGGAATTATTGGGGTTAATGGAACTGGAAAATCAACCCTTTTAAAAATTATTGCCGGTATTGAAAACCCTGAAACAGGCCGCATTACAAAAGGCAATCGCGTCCGAATCGAATATTTATCACAAAATCCTGAATTTCATGATGAAGCAACTGTTCTTGAACAAGTCTTTAAAGGAAATTCACCTGAAATGACATTACTTCGCGACTATCAAGAAACACTTGACGAACTTCAACAAAACTACAATGAATCATTAAACGAACGTTTATTAAAACTACAAGATCAAATCGATCGCTTAAATCTATGGGATTTGGAGAGTGAAGCCAAATCAGTTTTAACAAAACTAGGAATCACAAACTTTTCACAAAAAGTCAAACACCTATCTGGGGGACAAAAAAAACGCGTCGCTTTAGCATCAGCACTCATTACACCATCAGAACTTCTCATTTTAGATGAGCCGACCAACCATCTAGACAATGACACCATCGGCATGTTAGAAGACTACTTAAACAGTCGTAAAGGTGCCCTTTTAATGATCACTCATGACCGTTACTTTTTAGATCGCGTTACAAACCGAATTCTAGAACTAGATAAGGGGCGACTATATAGCTATGATGGAAACTATTCTGTCTTCCTTGAAAAGAAAATGGAACGCCTTCAACTAGAAGCCGCCATGGAAGATAAACGCCAAAACCTCCTTCGAAAAGAATTAGCTTGGGTTCGTCGAGGAGCACAGGCACGTTCGACTAAACAAAAAGCTCGTCTTCAACGTTTTGAAGACTTAAGCAACCAAGAAAAATTTACGCCACAGGGTAATCTTGATATTTCAGTCGCTTCAACACGCCTTGGTAAAAAAATCATGGAATTCAATCATGTTGCAAAATTCTATGGTGACCGCTGTATGATTCGTGACTTAGATTACACTCTAACTCGTACTGATCGTATCGGAATTGTGGGACCAAACGGAATCGGAAAATCAACATTAATTAATCTAATCCGTGGAAAAATCAAGCCTGACTCAGGATTCATTGATATCGGTGAAACCGTTAAAATTGGATGCTTCGCACAAGAAAGCGAAGAAATGAATCCAACAATGAGAGCCATTGACTACATTAAAGAAAATAGTGATTACATTGAAACAGGCGATGGAACACGCATCACTGCCTCTCAAATGTGTGAACGCTTCTTATTCGATGGACATCTTCAGTATTCACAAATTGGTACCCTATCGGGTGGAGAGCGCCGACGTCTATACTTACTTCGTATTTTAATGGATGCACCTAACGTTCTACTATTAGATGAACCTACCAATGACTTAGATATCGATACGCTAAGACGTTTAGAAGATTATTTAGATGATTTTAATGGAATCGTTATCACAGTTTCCCATGATCGCTACTTCCTAGATCGAATCTGTAATAAAATATTTGCTTATGAAGGGAATGGTGATATTACTATCTACACTGGAAACTATAGTGATTATCTCATTTTCAAAGAAGCAAAAACTCAACTTGAGGAAACCGCCATTACAGAATTAAAATCAAAAGAAACAACGAAAGCCAAGCCACGTCTTGAGAAAAAACTTAAATTCACGTTTGCTGAACAAAAAGAATTCGAAACAATCGATGATGAAATCGCAACCTTAGAGGAGCAAATCTCAACTCTAGATGAACAACTCATCGAATTTGCAACTGACTACGTTAAACTTCAAGATATCATGAATGAAAAAACATTAGTCGAAGAACAACTGACCTATAAATATGAACGTTGGGAATATTTAAACCAATTAGCAGAAGAAATCGAAAACTCAAAAAAATAAAAAAAAGCTCGACCGATTTGGTCGAGTTTTTTTTTATAAACTAAAGAATGTTGTAAATAATTTAACCGTAAAATCATGATCTTCAACTGATGCTAATTCACGAATCGAGTGCATCCCTAAAAGTGGAGCCCCCATATCAATCACAGGAATATTTAATCGAGAAGCCGTTACTGGTCCAATTGTTGTCCCACCACGTACATCCGAACGATTATAGAATTTTTGATAAGGCACACCAGCCTCTTGACATAACCCCTCAAATACTGCCGCACAGTAACTATCCGTACTATATGAACCAGATGCTGCTGTTTTTAAAACAGGACCTTTTCCTAAAATAGGACGATTTGTTGGATCATGCTTTTCACCCACATTTGGATGCACCGCATGTGCTAAGTCAGCCGAAATCATCATCGAATTAGCAAGTGTACGGTGAACCCCTTCACGATCATGACCAAGTGCTAAAATAATACGCTCTACAACATTTAAGTGTAAATTAGATGCTGCGCCTTGAGCAGTTAAACTTCCAGTCTCTTCATTATCTAAACACACCATCATCTTAGTTGCAGCTGTTGTAGGACTATCAACTAACCCTTTAAGTCCTGCATAGACCATCCACATATCATCTAGACGGCCTGAAGAAATAAACTCCTCATTTGCTCCTACTAACATTCCTTTATCAATCTCATATAAACCTAAATCAAATCCCATAATATCTGTAACAGAAACATCTAATTCTTCTGCTAATAAGTTTAATAAATATCCGTCTTTTTTAAATGTCTCATTCACTAACCCAACTAAAGGTAATGTATCCTTTTGTGCATTGATTGCGAACCCCTCATTTACTTGTCGATTCATATGAATGGCAAGACTAGGAATAATTAATAATGGCTTATTAATATTTACTAATTTTGTTTCAGGCTTAAGCACATTAACACCACGTACTGTCACTTTCCCTGCTAATCCAAGTGGACGGTCAAACCATGTATGTAAAATTGGCCCTCCATATACTT